>NZ_BCVG01000075.1 GCF_001591625.1 Metabacillus fastidiosus NBRC 101226 | reverse complement strand
TTACTGCCCGTTAAGGCTGGGATAAATTTAATAAAATATCAGAATCAATGAGAAAACAGATAGTAGAGCTTACTGATATCCCGCAAGACTATACAGATTTCTTAAAAGAAGTTGGATACGGAAGTGTTGGTAATGCATATTTTATGTTTTATGAAGGATTGATTGAGGCTGAAGAAATATTTGATACAGAAGAGAATGAAGAATTAAATAATGTTTTATTATTAGGAGATAATCTTTCAGGTGATGCTGTAGGGTTTTTAACAACTGATAATTGGTCCATTGTAGAAGTTTGGCATGAGGACTTATCAATTGTACTAAGGAAAGAAAAGACTTTTAAACAATTTGTACGTAATGTGTTTTTGAAAGAAATGTAAATTTTAGAAAAGGAGAAATGATAAGAAGAAAAAGACCAAAACATGAAATTATAAGGTTTTGGTCTTTTTTATATTTAACAGCCATTAAGGCAATTCAGTTAATATTCTCTATTATAACCTCCGCCATAACCTCCGCCATAGCCTCCACCGTAGCCTCCGCCGTAGCCATACCCAGGATAGTATGGATAATATGGATAGTATGGCGGGTAGTAATATGGTGGATAATACGGTGGGTAGTAGTATGGCGGCCTTGGTCTAGGTCTTGGTCTCGGGCGTGGATAAGGATATGGATGGTAATAAGATTGCTGCTGTCTTTCATCTTCAAAATCTATATAGTCATCATCGATAAATTCCTGTTGTAAAGATAATTGTTCTTCATTATTCAAATCTTCATGTTGCAATATAAAAACCTCCTCAAAATTTTTCCTGCCCTTTACCTTATTCAAATTCCCAAATATAGAGTAAGTACAAATGATTATTTTTTTAAAATATTTATAAATCAATTATTTAAACAGGAATATAGTTTTTTTGCTAAAATTAACCATAATGTTTTATTCTTTAATAATTAGATACTTATTAGCAGGAGGGAGTTAAAAGTGGAAATATACCAATATTTAGACCAAATCCAGACGGAGTTGTTAAATCATTCGTGGAAGGAGATAGAAATAAAATATTATGAGCTTTGTTCTGAGCTGGCAGGGAAAGAACAAGCACAGCGAATTCGGGACATAGATTTAAATGCCTTCCAAAGTGAATTAAATGAGGCTCTTTGTACTTCCCTGCATATAGTTGATCAGAATTCAGCAGCAGCGCTTTACTTTGAATATGACATGGATAATGATTGGCAAAGTTCATTTTTTATTTGTAATGATTACACAATGCGATCTGAAGAAGACGATGATTGGGCAAGTGACTGGATTAGTTCAGTGAAAGGACCTGATCTAAAAGAATTCGCAAAGATTTATGCTGAGAACGGATTTGATTACAATGAGGAAGCTATAGGGATAACATTATATCTTATCATTAAAACAGTTGTTGTATTTGGAAAAGTTGCGGAATCAATAGAAATCAATATACCGGTTTGTATCGGTTTTCATGATCAAGATCCCATTATGAGAATAAGAGAATAATACTAATCACCCTAAATAAATGTTAAAATTACATATATTACAAATGATTTAGCGTTTGTCCGTACAAAGATTTAACTGGTATTTTCTTTATTATCAAACTTTAGAAGAAGGATGGGGGGAACTATGATATTAGTCAGTTCTTGTTTAGCTGGTAACGGTGTAACGACTGCTTTACTTTTAAAAAATAATATTAGAGTAATATCAGACGAAAAACTTAATGATATTTTGCTGAGATAGAATAAATAATAAGCTCATGTACTTTAGCTTTGGCAGTGTCAAATGTTGAAAGAAATGGGGGAATGATGATCATGAATAATATCATATTAATAGAGGAGTTCAACAATACTCAACTGGATAAAAATTTAAAATGGTTCTCTCCACCTAAAGAATGGAAGATTAATTGTGAGAGTTCGAGTTTAACAATGAGAACTGATAGGCATACAGATTTTTGGCAAAAAACACATTACAGTTTTCAAGCTGATAATGGACATTTTTTATACTGCGAAGTAAAGGGAGACTTCAGGCTGACTGCTAAAGTAAAATTTAAACCTGAGAATAGATATGATCAGGCCGGCATAATGGTTCGTTTTTCCAGTGATACATGGATAAAGACTTCTATTGAATATATACCCGATGGTTATAGTAAATTAGGTGCAGTTGTCACAAATCAAGGGTATTCTGACTGGTCCAGTCAGGAATTTTTAGAAGATCAGCATTCACTTTTTTATCGGATAACTAGGAAAGAGAAAAATTACTATGTTGATTATTCATTAAATGGTATTTCGTGGACACAAATAAGAATGACCCGAATATTTGAAGAGAGCGAGGATATTAAAGCCGGTATTTATGCCTGCAGTCCGCAAGGGAAAGGATGCGAAGCGGAATTCAGCTTTATTAAAATTGAAAACATTAATAATGATACAAAAGTCTATTAATAATATTATTCAAATGTGGAAGATATTAGTTTTTTATTATAAATAAATTATGATTTATTTTAGGAGGAGTATTTGTTGAAAATAAAAACGATAATCTTTATTTTCTTAAGTATGCTTTTTGTAATTGCAGGCTGTTCAGCAAATGAAACGGTTGAAAGCAAATTGGCTTTGCCTGAAGATATACCTGATTTTGTCCAGGAAAGTGATTTCCAAGCTATTGATTGGGAAAGAAAAGCGATAGAGTTTGGTGATAGGGGCATCATTGGCAATGAAAATAAGTCAGGTGTTCTTGGGGCTGATATGCCAAGCTTAAATAATCAAAAATGGATGTGGCATCTTTGGGGAGTTAAGAATGTTGATTTAACGGTAGTCGGTTTCCATAGAGAAACAGGAACCGTTCACCCAATTATGACAGATGGCTGGACTAAAAATGCTCATGGTGAAAATAATGGGGCAGATGCACATACACCTTCTTCTGTGAAAATACCAAAACAGGGAGAATGGGCAATGCTGCTTTATACTGACGGGAAATTATTTGATAAATTAGTTTATGAAATTAATAAATAAGAGGCATGCTTTGATACATTTTATCAAAGCATGCTTTTTCTGTTTTGAAAAATTTTAATATTAACGGCATAGAAATAAACCAGAAAAAAAGCGAAGAGAAGCTAGTTGCTCTCGTCGCTTTTTTACTTTTTAATGAGCTTGATTTTCTACCTTCACACGTTTGATGAAAAGGGAAATGATAAATCCGATAACAGCTACAATAATAGCAAATACAAAGCCATTCTGTATTCCTTCTGTGAATGCAAGCAGCTGATTTAAAGGATTTGCCTTATCATCAACATTGTTCATGAAGTTTGCAGCACCGGCAGACATAATGGAAATTGCTACTGCTGTTCCTATAGCACCGGCAACTTGCTGTAATGTATTCATAATAGCTGTTCCGTCTGGATACAGTTCACGTGGCAGCTCATTCAGGCCATTCGTTTGTGCAGGCATCATTGTCATCGAAACTCCGATCATTAAGATGATATGAAGTGCGATGAGAAAGGCTGAAGAAGTCTCAAGTGTAATCGTTGAAAAGCCGTATAAGGCACCGATAACGAGAATAAGTCCCGGAGTAACAAGCCATTTCGGACCAAATTTATCGAATAGATTACCCATTACTGGTGAAAGGATACCATTGATTATTCCTCCAGGAAGAAGCAGAAGACCTGCAGCGAATGTACTTAATGATAAAGATGTTTGTAAATATAACGGTAATAAAATCATGGAAGAGAGTATTACCATCATTCCTACAATAATCATTAATAATCCAATAACGAACATTGGATATTTGAATGCACGTAAATTCAGAGTAGGCTGCTTTAAAGTAAGCTGGCGTATTGAGAATAATAACAATCCAATGACTCCTACTACTAAGGAAATGATAACAGTTGAACTTCCCCAGCCGCCTCCTTCTCCAGCATTACTAAACCCGAATACAATCCCGCCAAATCCAAATGTAGACATAATAATAGAGAGTACATCAATTTTCGGTTTTGTCGGTTTTGTTACATTTTGCATAAAGATACTGCCGAATATAAGTGCTGCTGCTAATAATGGAAGTGTAATCCAAAAGATAAAATGCCATGTGAGTGTTTGAAGAATTAACCCGGCAATAGTAGGGCCTACAGCGGGAGCAAACATAATAACTAAACCGATAAGTCCCATTACTTTTCCGCGCTTATATGGCGGAATGATCATAAGTATCGTATTAAACATAAGTGGCAGAAGCAAAGCTGTACCTACAGCCTGCACAACACGTGCAACCATCAGAATGCTGAAGACAGGAGCGATTGCGGCGATGAAAGTACCGATAATGGAGAACACAAGCGAAGCAATAAATAGCTGTCTAGTCGTAAACCATTGTAAAATAAGTCCTGATACCGGAACTAGAATTCCGAGTGTCAGCAAGTAGCCTGTTGTGAGCCACTGGACGGTTGTTTCTTTAATTCCAAAATCTCCTATTAAATGAGTCAGTGCCATGTTTAAGGCGGTTTCACTAAATAAACCGATAAAACCGGCAATTAAAAAGGAAACGATAATTGGTACAACCTTAAATTCATTTGTTTCCGGTGATTCATTTAAATCAGCCTGTTTAGCCATTTCCATTTTTATTTTCCTCCTCTACTTTTGCTAACCGTTTTTATTTGGCCAGCAGCATTGGTAACTGCCTCGCGATACAACGAAGAGGATAACCACTCTTACTCGTCATGGAAAGAATGCAGGCTCCTTCGATCATTGCATTTATCGTGATGCTTAATTCTTTTGCTTTTTCACTTTCAAATCCAAATTCTTCAAGCTTGTTGGCGTATAAAGACTGCCAATCTTTGTATGCAGCATCACAAGCTATACGAATAGATTCATGTGTCATGGCTGTTTCCGAAGCAATTACTCCCATGTGTAAACAGTCCATGATTCCGTTTTTATCAAATAAAGAGGCAAGCCTGTTTACATGATATTGAAATGCCTCTACCAGATTATCCTTTGTACTTAAATCTTTTAGAACAAGACCGACAACATGATGTTTCATAAGATTAACGGCTTCCGTAGCAATCTCTTCTTTGCCTTTTGGAAAATGATAATATAATGAGCCTTTTGGAGCACCGCTCTTCTCAATTATTTGACTTACTCCCGTACCATGATATCCTTGAAGCTTAAATAAATTGGATGCACTTTCCAGAATGACATCCTTGGTACTTTCTTTCTTCTTCATGTAACAATGCACTCCTTAAATTATAACAAACGGTCTACATAATATTAGCCAAATTAGATTAGAGTGTCAATTATATTTTATTTTGATATTTCAACTGTTAAAATATACTAAAACAAATAAAAACAGGTTGTGATTATATTGATTGAAGTACTGAATATAAGCAAGAAAATAGATAGAAAGCTAGTTTTAGAAAATCTGTCTTTTACATGTACGAGTCCTTCCGCCACAGCTGTCTGCGGAACGAACGGCTCCGGGAAAAGCACATTTTTAAAAATGTTGGCAGGGATTTATGAACCGACGAAAGGAAAGGTGACAAGAGGCACAAAGAAGATTGGGTATGTTCCGGAGCATTTTCCGGAGAATTTAAGATTCAGACTGAAAGAATATTTATTGCTTACAGCCTCTTTCCAAGATATTTCTAAAAAAGAAATAGAAGCCGAGCTTTCAGAATATACAAGCTTATTTGGAATAGAACCTTTTCTTCATACTCCGCTCAAACAATGTTCAAAAGGAACGAAACAGAAGGCAGGTCTTATTCAGGCACTTCTTATGAAACCGGAAATTCTCCTTTTAGACGAGCCGTTAACAGGCTTGGACACTGCGTCCCAGCATAAGCTTATTCAACTTTTAGAAAAATTGAAAAAGGAAATATGTATTATTTTTACGACACATGAGGACATCATGATTGAGAAACTGGCTGATCATATTTTATATGTGGAGACAGGAGAAGTAATATGTCCGAAAGAAAGGACAAAAGAGGAAAGACTCATTAAAGTAAAATTTAATAATAAAGAGACTTTTAAACAAGTGGATGCTTTTCATATTGAATATGAAGGAGATACTGCACTTCTTACAGTAGATAAGGATAGAAGTGACCAAATATTAATGGACTTATTACATAAAGAATGTTCTGTACTGGAAGTCAGAGAAAAGAGGAGACAATGACCGGTTTTATCCGTTATCAATTTATAAGCTATATTCGTTCGTTAAAAATCATTCCACCGCTAATAGTTTTTATTACATGGGTTATTATTTTATATTTTTATGAAAATGTACCGGTTTTAAGCAGCTACGCTGTTACAAGTATTGTTGTTTATTTAGTCATGACATGGGTAGCAATGACTGTTTTTTCGATAGAGGAAGAAAACGAGAAAAATATATTATTTGTACAGCTTGGCAGCAAACACCGTTATATATGCGGGAAATGGATTATTTGTGTCATTATCGCATGCATCATGATCATCTGTGCCATTATTTATCCTATAATGATGGGGAATTTCTCAAGAGACGTAACATTTGTAGATATCGTTCTATCTATATACAGTCACTTGTTCTCCGCTTTATTCGGCATCGGAGTAGGTTCTTTCTTCTCGATTACTTCATTTGCCGGGAAAAAATATGCGTGGCTGCTTGCTGTGCTAGTCATCGTTATATCTATCTCCTATGAAGGTTTAGTAGAAAAATTGAGTATGCTAAAATGGCTTCTTCTTGTATTTCCACCGGTTGCACAAGTCATTAAGCATTTGAGCGGGAATGATATTGTACATATTGGGAAAGACTTTTGGCTGCTTGCAGTTTGGATAATTGCATATACGGTTATCAGTTTTATTATTACTATTAGGCTGTTTCTACGAAAAGAAAGATAAAGTTCTTAAAGCTATTTCTAAATTAGAATGAAAAGCTGAGAAAAATTAGATTTATCCTTCTTTTGCTAATGAGAGTATGATGTGGGTAATGAACTGAAAAAGGACTACTGCTAGTCTTTTTTATAATTATAAAATTCGTAAATCAGGACTTTTTGACTAGTATTTTCATGTATAATAAGAAAAATGAAATTTATTTTAACTGGGATTGGTATTTATCATGAAAATTTTGTTCAACCGAAAATTTAAACTTACTACTTTGTTAATAAGTCTTATTTCTGCATCTGTTTTATTAACGACTATAATCTTATTATTTGCATCTTACCAGTCTGAGAGGAAGTCATTGATTGACACGCATTTGTCTTTAAGTTATTCAAAGTCTGAGAAAATAAGTAATTCAGTCAATTCTCTGTTTAAATCAATGAGAATAAGTTTGCAAGAAACTACTAACTTTCTTTCAAATAACCCTGAAATGACTGATAAAGAGATTCAGGAACAACTGGAGCTCTTGAAAAATAACAGCAGATACTTTAATTCGCTATCATGGGTGGATGAAACGGGAACGGTTCGTAACATAGCACCTATTAGTGTCGGATTAAAAGGAAAAACAATCACAGGGATCACAAGAGATGTTATTGATTCAAAAACATCGACACTTACGACACCGTACAAGGGGCCTACTGGCCGTATAGTTGTTTTGATAAGTGAACCTTTTTATGATAGTAAAGGAAAATACAGGGGGATAATTGGCGGCTCAATATATCTTCAAGAACGGAATGTTCTTAATGAAATTCTTGGTAATGACATGGTTGATCATACTGGTTCTTATTACTATGTAGTTGGACCAGACGGGAAATTATTGTTTCATCCTGATGTAAAACGTATCGGGGAAGATGTAGGAGAAAATCCAATGCTTGTTAAGCTTTTACAGGGGGAAAGCGGAAAGCAGCATGTGATAAACACTAAAGGTGTACCCATGCTTGCAGCTTACAATTTTATTCCTGAAATAGGTTGGGGGGTAGTACAGCAAACACCGGTTTCTTATATTGATGAACTATTAAAAAAGCATATCCAAAATCTTATACTGACGATACTCCTGCCGTTTTTAATATTAATGCTAGTATCTCTAAGTATTGCTAGAAAACTGGCTAAACCATTTATTTATTTAGCAGATGTTGTTAATCAATTTGGTTCTAAAAATCAAATTCAGCCTCCTGTTCTTCAATCACATTGGAATCGGGAAGCAGATCTTTTAACAAAGAGTGTGGTAATTGCGATGGAAGCTGTTGAGAAAAACAACAAAAAACTTGTAGAAGAAGCTATGACAGATTCTCTCACAAATTTACCGAATCGAAGAAAACTTAATGAGGTAATGACGAATTTAGCAAATGATGGGCAATTATTTTCCTTAGTTACATTGGATATTGACCATTTTAAATCAGTTAACGACACGTACGGACATCAAGATGGGGATGAAGTTCTAAAGTATTTAGCTAAAACGGTTCAATTGCTGATTAGAGAGAAAGATATGTTTTTTCGTTACGGGGGAGAAGAGTTTATTTTATTGCTTCCAGATACTAAATCTTTAGAAGCCTATAATGTTGCTGAAAAGATTCGAACTGCAATAGAGAATACAATCAGCCCTATAGGCAAACCAATTACAATTTCTCTTGGAATATCGGAATTTCCTTTACATTCTAATTTATTAAATGATTTATTCCTATTTGCAGATAAAGCTTTATACCAATCAAAATCAGAAGGAAGAAACCTAACAACTATATGGTCATTAAATCTTCCAATTAAATAAAAGATATTTATATATTCTACTCAAAGGATCTGTAAGTCTGAACTGCATCCCAATTGTTAGTGGAGTGCAGTTCACAATCAAGAGATCCTTTCTTGCTGCTTAAAATGTACTTCATGTTAAAGAGAAGCATATGAAATAGAGAAATTACCCGATTAGAATTTTTTCCTCAGCATAACGGACCTTTGCCTGATTTTTTGACTGAATAGCAAGTGCAAATGCCATTGTAAGCGGTCCTACTCTTCCTATAAACATCATGATGGTAATTAAAATTCTCCCCATAGGGCTTAATTCGGAAGTAAAGTCGGCGCTAAGTCCGACAGTGGCGAAGGCTGAAACTGTCTCAAATAATATTTTCGACATATCTGCATCTTTTTCCGTTATAGTCAATAAAAAGAAAATAGTGAAAATGAAAATAATTCCTGAAAGAGCAATTGATAAAGCTCTGTATATAAGTGATGATGGAATCCGTCTTCTAAAAATAGAGACATCTTGTTTATTCGTTAATACTGACCAGAGTGCAAGAAGTAATACAACAAAAGTAGTTATCTTGATACCTCCACCTGTCGAACCAGGGGATGCTCCTATAAACATTAATCCGATCATATAGACTTGAGAGCTCAAAGTTAACCCGCCTATGTCAATCGTATTGAAACCTGCGGTACGGGTAACGACCCCTTGAAAGTAAGATGCCCACCATTTTCCTACTGTATCTAACTCACCTATTGTAGCAGGATTATGAAATTCCAATAAAAAGATAACGAGAGTACTTACTATGTTAATTAGTAAAGTAAAAAACAGTACTATTTTAGTATGAAGAGAAAATTTCCTTATTTTCTTCTTTTTGAAAACATCCATGATTACAAAAAAACCAATGCCTCCTACTATAAATAACGAGGTAATAACGATATTTACAATAGGATCAGCTACCCATTTACTTAAATTATCCGGCTCCAAGCCAAAGCCTGCATTATTAAAAGCTGAAATAGAATGAAAAATGCCATAATAAGCAGCTTTTCCCACACTCATTTCCTGTGACCAGCGAATGGTAAGAATTAATGCAGCAACACCTTCAACTAATAAAGTAATAAAAATAATACGCCGCACAAGCTTTATTAATCCTTGCATAGAAAAGGAATTTAACGACTCATGAAGAATTAACCTTTGTTTTAAACCAATCTTTTTCCCTAAAATAGTAAACATCAGTACACCGATAGTCATAAATCCCCAGCCGCCAACCTGAATAAGAACGAGTAAAACAATTTGTCCAAATAAAGTAAAGGTAGTACCGGTATCAACTACTGCCAGTCCTGTTACACAAACAGCAGAGGTAGCCTCAAAAAGAGCATCAATAAAGCTTAAATGATGCCTGTCACTAGTAGCAAAGGGAATCATCAGCAAACAAGTTCCAATAAAAATAAGTGCCAAAAAACCAAAAAGTAAGATATATGCCGGTTGTAAATTTACAATTTTATTTAGTATATTCTTTTTTAAAATTGGCATATGTATTCCCCTTCCAAACGATATCATTAAAGAGTTATTATATACCCTTTTTTGAAAAAAGATAATTCAATAGAAGCTTTGGGTAAAAGAATTTTTTATTCTTTAAAAAAAGTGAAAGCCTTAGGCTATAATGAAATTCCTATTATGTGTTTGGGTGTTTTCCTATTGCGGAGGAAGCACTTTTTTAATATTAAAATGTGAGTTACATTAACTGGATTCTATAAATTATTTGAGCAGTTAAGCTAAAGAAACAGAAGAATTGAATAAGAACATAAAATTAATAAAAGTAAATGTAAAGCAGGTGAGGATATAATGAAGCGGCTATTATTTATTACAGATTTTTATTATGAGGAGGATCTGTTTGTTACTTCAGAACTAAGAGAAGATTTTCAACTGGTCATTTGTCATCCTGAAGACACTGAAACATTTGAAAAAGATTTTGATTTAATCGTATTTCGTAATGCTGGTCCAGTAGCTTATTTTAAGGATAAGTACGAAGCCTTCTGAAATAGAGTAGTTTCTCACAATTTGAAAACATACAATTCATTTAAATGTCTTTTGATATCTCTGATGCAGTTTTATACGCTTATCAACGCTAAACTTCCTCTAACTCTTCATAAATTCCATATAAAACAAGCTACAATAACTAACCAAAAGTCTCCTCTAAACATCACCTTACATAAAAAAGCTCCAAAATCGAAGCAGGCATTGAAATGTCATAATAACGCTCTGTTTAATTGTGTGTCAGTTCATGTTATAATGAGAAACTTAGGATAATTACGACTTTTGATCATAATTGAACGGAGGCCAAGAAAAGCCTCCGCCTAGCGATAAAATATAGAGGTGTAAGAGAATGAATAAAAGATGGACGATCGGTAAAATTAAAGAATTTGTTGAGAAAAATTCGGAAAGTAAGTTACTAACGACAGAATATCACGGTTTTTCTCAAAAGTTACTATTTAAATGTGCATGTGGCAGCAATTTTGAAAAAACATTTACGAAATTTAAAAATAATAACCAACGTAAATGTGACGTGTGCCAGCCGCCAAAAGCGTCACGCTAAACGTATAGCGAATAAACGAAGTGCTGATTTCTATTAAATAGAAGTTGGCGCTATTTTTATTTTATAGAAGTAATCTAATGGATGTTGAGTTAGTTAGTGAATGAAATTATCTAAAGTAGAAAGGCTGCTTAATTAAGTAGTCTTTTCAATCATAAAAGGACTTGAAAACTTACTATCTAATTAGTAGAGCAAAAATAAGAGTAAGGCATATATTAAATACAATCTAGTGGAGAAAATACTGATATACTAAGGTTTTTGAACGTAGAAGTGATGTAGTGGCGTTTCTGGACAAGCGGCTTTAAATCCCACCGTCTCCATACATAGAATTGATGAGTTTTATTCAGTGTAAAAACCCTTGATTATCAAGGGTTTTTTCTCTTTTATTCTATTTCATATGATTTCATCTACTCGTAGTCAGACATAGTCAAATATTCAAGTAGCTTTCGAATTTTAAAATGGTTTCTTCTTTTGCTTTTTGTGTAACGTACGTATAGATATTCATGTTTGTTTTTATATCTGAATGACCGAGGCGATCTTGGACTTCTTTAAATTATATTTTTCTTGTACGTATAATAACCATTCTCTAGTTTTAGTTGGCTATAAGAATTTGTTTTTTTGTTACTGAATACAAGTAGGTTTTTATGAAGTCTATTAAAGCCAAATATCAAATAATCTTGTCGCTGTTTCTTTTTACCCTCTTTTGGAACTTTTCTGTACTCAACTTCTTTCATTTCTAGTTTAGTGTTGAAATTCCAATTTTCACTTTAAAATTTATCGGTGTATTTCATAACTATTTGTAACTATCAATCCATGCTTTAGTCTGCACCTCTGTTTTACGATCATTTACTTTCAAATTTTTATATACATGATTTTGTAGTTGAACAATAAATGATTGTAAATCTAATTGTATAAATTGCTCAACTGTTCCAGCCCAACCGTAATTCAAAATATATATGCTCCTTTCAAATAATATTAGAATGAAATTTTTTCTTTTTATCATTATACTTGAAATTAATGGATTTTTTTAATACGAGCTTTTTTAAAAGATTAATATAGGGGGATTTTGGCTTGCACAATTAGCAAATTCTTTCATCTGACACGAAAGTCTAATGTTTGCCGTTATAGTAGAATGAATTTAATAATAAGAATGAATAATATTTTGGGAGGCTATTCTATGACGATGACACGTCCGTTAGCAATAAATGAAGTTGTAAATAATCAGCAGCTTTGTGAGGTGTTTTTATGCGCGCCGCAGGGAGGAATGCGTAAGTCGAATCGTACTAATACGTTGACACTTATTTCGGATAAGACGAAGCTTTATGATGACAAGGTTGTTGATGATATTTATCATTACACAGGTATGGGCCAGAGTGGTGATCAGAAGATGAGTGGTCAAAATTTGACGTTAGCGGAATCAGATGGTAATGGAGTGGAGATTCATTTCTTCGAGGTAATGAAGCCAAGAGAATATACATATCGCGGACAAGTAGAGCTTGCGGGGGAGCCATATCAGGGTCAACAAAAGGATCAAGATGGCAGACAGCGCCTTGTATGGATTTTCCCACTGCGCTTAATGGATAACAAAGCGAAGTTTACGAAACCACCATCAGCTACGAATGATAAGCAAGAGCTGAAAGAAGAATTTAAAGGAATTCAGCAAGTTGAAAACCTACCAATAACACAAACTGAAAAAGAACGTTTGATCAAAGCACGTATAGGCCAGGGAAAGTTTAAAAAGTTACTGATTGAACGTGAGTGTAAATGTGCATTATGCGGTGTAACAGATCCACGTGTTCTAATTGCGAGCCATATTAAACCATGGAGCGCTTCTACAAATGAAGAAAGGCTTGATGTGAATAATGGATTATTGTTATGCCCGAATCATGATGCGTTGTTTGATAAACAGTTAATTTCGTTTGATGTGCAGGGGAAGATTGTGATATCGCAAACATTAGATGAAGCAGCTCGGATATTTATGAATGTAAATGAGGGGCTGCGTGTTGAGTTAACTGAAAAGCAGTTAGGTTATATGGAGTATCATCATCAAAATTTAATTTAATGAATTTTATAAAAATACTATGAATATAAGTAGGTGCTTAATATGAATTTGACCGTAAATCAAGCAAAATCGATGGCAGATATAGCCCTTGTACAAATTTGAAGTGAGGTAATTTTTTATAGATATTTATGTTAATATTATAAGGGTTTTTAACATAAAGGCTACCATTAAGGTAGCCTAGATTTTCTATAGGAAAAGGACTTTGTTTATATAATAACGAATTAAAAATTTTGAAATCTATACTTAAATAGTTCTTTTTCTCCTACTTTAGTGTGGACGAATTTCTCCAAATCTTTTTTTTGTAAGTTTCATAAGAATAATATAGAGTCCAAAAGCTGTAAAAGTGCCTACAAACCATGAAATATCATACAATGGTTTAAAGAAAGGAACGAATTGTCCAATTAAAGCAATTCCGCCAGCAACAACTGTTGCTATATAAGCAGACGGGTTAAAACCATTTTTATAAAAATACTGTCCATCTTCTGAATATAATTCGAAAAGATTCAGTTCTTTTTTCCGAATAATAAAGTAATCAGCTAACATTACACCTATAACTGGACCTAGCAATCCTCCTATGATACCTAAAAAAGTAAAAATACTTGTTGAATTCTCCATCAGTTTCCACGGCATAATAATAAAGGCCAAAATCGCTGTAATAAGTCCACCAGTTTGAAAGTTTAGCTTTTTTGGAAACAGAGCCGCTAATTGATAGCCTGCAGGAAAAATATTCGCTGTGACATTAGAAGATAATGTCGTTAAACAAATAGTTACTATAGAAAGAATAATAGCGAAACTGCTGTCAAAACGATCGACTACATCAAGCACATTCCAAATAGGGGTTCCAAATGCGATTTCTGATCCAACGATAATAGAAATACTTGCAACTGCAAATAGAATGTAAGTTATCACAATACCTAGACTTTGACCTATTATTTGATCCTTTGCAGTACGTGCTTCCCTTGTAAAATCAGATACGTTAGTAATCGGTGCAGCCCAAGTTGCTAAAATTGCTGTTACACAGCCCATAAATACAAGGACACTGTTACCTTCAATTCCTTTAGCTGTATAATCTAAAATTGGACCGATACCACCAGCCAATTTGATCGCCCAAATAGCCATTCCGCCAAATACAATGTAAATGAGCAGGGAAAGAATTTTTGTGAATTTGCCTAAAATATTTATTCCGCCAAAAATAAACAATACATTTATCATCCAAAAGATTGTAAATGAAATAAGTCCAGGTAAGTCAATTCCGAAAAATCGGAAATCTCCCCCTAATTGTAAATAAGCAG
This sequence comes from Metabacillus fastidiosus NBRC 101226, assembly GCF_001591625.1. Lineage (GTDB taxonomy): Bacteria > Bacillota > Bacilli > Bacillales > Bacillaceae > Metabacillus > Metabacillus fastidiosus. Next base: position 4,287 of record NZ_BCVG01000075.1, on the reverse strand, counting down.
GCCAAAACTTGCTGATTAAGATGGTAACGGCCGTACTTCCTGCATAGGTTTGTAATCCAAACCACATAACAGCAGCGATACAGCCTCTAAGAAGTCCAGGCAAAACAGCTCCTTTTATGCCATAAGACGTTTTTAATAACATAGAATAGGGAATCCCGTATTTCGCACCAGCATGTCCATTAATAATCAAGACAAAAGCTAGAATAGCTGCAGCGACCATAATCACCCAAAATACTTGTATAGCAGAAAGGCCTAAAACAAAAAAACCGCCGATGGACGCATAAGCGGGGACATGATGAACACTTCCCATCCATATACTAGCAAAATTTCCTGCTTTCCATGTTCTTTCTTCTTGTTTCGTTGGTAATAAATCTTCACTTATTTGCAAATCTTTTTTCAGTTTTTCTCGCTGTGATAAATCCAATAGATTTCCTCCCGGCTATTAATTTTGAGCAAACGTTTTCAAAATTCATTAATATAAAGATAAGACTGCTTTCTTTTACAAGAAATATTGCATTCGATATTGTATACAATTTAACCGACTATCTTAGTGTAATTAATCTTTCTATATTTTTCAATAATTTCTTAGATTGCTTAGTAAATCGGAATATTAATATTATGATGGATGATAGAGTACAGACAATAATTTGGAGGGAATTTATACTATCTGAGTTATAAATCTTCAAATGAATAGAAAGCTAATATGTATTATTTTAAGTACTAAGAGAGAAGAAAACGAAATTTCCAAATGATGATGGACAAGTATTAAAAATGCTATATAAAGAAGGTCTTGATTTTAATGAACTGTAAAATGTAGATTTTTTTTGTTACGGTTCCAGATAAAAGCAGCGGTGAAACTGTATTAAAATCTTTGAGAGAGGAAGGATTTAGTTGTGAGCGGGAACAAGATGATGAAACAGAAGAGTGGACTTGTTATTGTTTTATAAAAATGTTTTTAAATTACGATGAAATCATTAATATACAAAAGCGACTTGATGAATTAAGTAAGCCTTATAACGGATATTCGGATGGAGGGGCAGTAATGATAGGGTAATTAATATAAAAGTTTATTCTTTTCGTTTAACTAACGAGTTTTTAATAAAAAACAACTAAAGGGATCTTTTTTTCTTAGTCAGCTAATTCAACTTTTAACTATGGCTATTTATCCAGTTCTTTTTCTCTTTGACACATAGAATAATAACAAGCATTCATTAATTGAGTAAAGGAGAAAATGCAAATGGCTATTACTGATCGATATAAACTTCAGCCAAGCCCTTTAATTACAATAGATGGACATGAATCTGAAGCTTCTAATTTACAGCTTACAATTGCCCCTACTACTGACGCAGGGAATATCTCAGGAATTGTTAGAAAAGCAGATGGAACACCTTTAAGCAATGCCACTGTTAAATTATTTACTTCAGGTGGTACCCCATTTGAACATACAAATAGTAATGCTGCTGGGCGATTTATTTTCCCTCGTGTTCCAGTAGGCTCTTATTTTATTACAGCTTCTGAACCGACTTATCTTACCCCTCTTAGAATACCAGTTACAGTTTTAAGAGATCGTGATACAGATGTAGTCATTACAATGCAGCAAGACCCAGATGCAAATAAAAATGCTGTTTTTGGAATAATTCAGAATTCTGTTAATAATCAGCCAATCGATGATACAACAGTGGAACTGTTTAGAGTGAATGGAACAACAAATGAGTTAGTTGGAATAGTAAGCTCAAATGCAGAAGGCCAATATTTATTTGCCAATTTAAATAATGGGACTTATTTTGCTACAGCAAGTAAACCGGGATTTTTATCTTCTCAGGGAACTCCGTTTACAGTCACGGATCGTGATTTTGCTTCTAGTAATCTTATTTTGGCAGAGGACCCAGATGCAAATACTGGTACGATTAGTGGGATTGTAACGGATAATCAATCAAATCAGCCGATAGTAAATGCTATTGTTGCATTATATTCAGTGTCAAATGGAGTAGAAATGATCATTGATATATCAAAAACAAATGCTGGTGGACTATATTTATTCGGAGACTTGCCTTCAGGTACCTATCGAGTGAAAGCAACTGTGCAGGTTGAGACGTGATTAGATGATTGAAAATATTTATGAATTAAAGTCTTCTCCTCTTATTGAATTGTCCTCAGGAGAAGAAGCAAATATCGATTTGGTTTTACAAAAGAAGAAATCGAATGAGCCAGAGTTTATAAAAATTTGTATCAGTGTTCGTATTATGTGTAATAAAATTATACTTGTTTCAGATATCAAAGTGATAACTGTAAAATTATGTATAATTAAGAAGAGAAGAAAAAAATCTAAAAGACGAAGAGCCTTGATTAGAGTTTTAAAAAAATTAAATGAAATAGGCAATTATTAATAGGTTCTTTCTATATAGAAAGAACCTATTTTTTGCTAATTGAAATATCCTTTATGTTAACTAGATATAAATAGCATATGAATTTATTAAGATCTTTAAATATAATACTTTTCCCATATAGATTTAAAGTTAGGAACTTTTGTTCTTGTATATATTTCCAATTATAGTAAAATATGAAATTATTAAGAGGGTGAACATGGATAAAATTGAAAAGTTTAATGTGAAAGAAGGCGAGCGTGATATATTAGTAACTATTTTGCTGGAAGCAGCAGAAGCAATGAAGAGTTTAGAAGAATGTGAAATATATTTAGTTAATATTTCAGATGAAGAACCAAATTCTGTATTTGTTTATGAAGTGTGAAGTAATGAAAATTCCCATTATTTCTAACTCTTGATTCTACTCAAATATTGATAGAACGTGCAAAGCCAATTATTACTGGAATGGAGAAAATCAGTACTTTAAAGCCAAGTGGAGGCAAGCCCATTTTAACTAATTCTATAGATAATGTTTTTTCGATAAAAAACTAAAAGGATTTTTTATTGAAATATTCTTTTGTAAAGCAATAATAAAGTTGTTTTTTCATAACGTTTATAATGAAGTAAAGGAATGTTCGCTAATCGAATATTTAAGCTAAGGGCAAAATGGATTTGGAGGTTTTATATGTTAAAAGAGGCGACATTACGGGAGATAAAAGAGGCTGCTCAACTTGCTTTACTGCTTTGGCCAGATCATACTTTAACGGAATTTATACAAGAAATGACGGATCTCATTGCTCAGCCTGATGCAACGGTTATTTTAGCTTATGATGACAGTGAAGCAATTGGGTTTGCACAATGCCAACTGCGATATGATTATGTTGAAGGGACAAGTTCTAGTCCAGTAGGATATTTAGAGGGGATTTATGTGAAAGAGGCATTTCGTAAACAAGGTTTTGCTAAAAAGTTAGTTACTGCTTGTGAGATTTGGTCTAAGCAAAAAGGTTGCCATGAGTTCGCCAGTGATTGTGAATTAGAAAATGAAAAAAGTCTAGCAATGCATCTTAAACTGGGATTTAGTGAAGCAAATCGTATTATTTGTTTTAAAAAGATGTTATAAAGGCAGGCATAAGTTGAAACTTGGCTAATCGAATGAAACGATTTTTACCCTTTTCGGTTGTTATTCTATTAAAGTCTTTAAATAAATATAACACCTTTCCTATATTATATTGTAGGAAAGGTGTTATATTTTAGAGATGGAAATTAAACAATAATATTGTTTTTACACACTTTGGTTAGTACTGATAATGTTAATTAAATTTATATATTTAATCACTATATCTCATTCATTGGATTTTGCTTTCTCTGTAATTGTATTTTTTCTTTTAAAAATTGAAAACTATATAAAAGCAAAGCGTCAACAATAAATATGAATAATAATTGTATTTTTTTCAAACGTACTAAAGATGCAATTCCAGTTTTCTTTAACAAATCCACCAGAATATAAGTGAACATTGAATCGACGATCAGATTTAATGTCATATATTTAACAAAACTCCCATACGTCCATTTTAAAATCCATAGTGTCCCAATAAAATATGGTCCTAATATTAGTGGAAATCCCCATGATACTTTGGGATGAAGTGTTTCATACCACCACCACCATTTTCTTTTTTTCGCAATAAAATGAACAATTGCAACTATGAAAGATATAAACAAACTAGCTGGGTAAAATCGCTTAAACGTATCCTTTCCCAATAAAGGAACCGTAAACCAAGGAAGGATCATCATTATAAGCAACAATGATTTTGAATACTTCATATATTGCATTTATACAACCTCCTATTCCATCTATCAAAAATAATATCTCCCCGGCACAGGTAAATTATAACAGGGTTATTTATCCCACCTTAACGGGCAGTAA
>NZ_BCVG01000074.1 GCF_001591625.1 Metabacillus fastidiosus NBRC 101226 | reverse complement strand
TTACTGCCCGTTAAGGCTGGGATAAATAAGATGAATACAGTAATTCCTATAACGAAAAAAAGAGTAAAAAACAACTTTTTTATTGCTTCCTTCATATTAAAATATTCTTAATTTCACGGCGCGGACTAATATGCACTTCTTCGAGAGGATAGCCAAGGCGGAAAATAAATAATCCATTCCAGTCTGAATGACCGACTAATTCCTTTAGCTTATTACGAAAGTGGCGCTTACTGTTAAGCTGGGTTTCCCTGTCTGCCATTTCATTTATTTGATTTAATGGATGCATAGCGAGCCCCTTTGATGTCCCGTGCAGGTGAAGTCTTTGCCAAACGCGTCCGAGCCTTACACGCTGCTGCCTGTCTTCTGCATTTTGAACGGATAACAGACCATATGCTGCCGCTGTTTTTATGTATATTTCTTTCGTTGATTTTAACCAGAAATTATCGCTTTGTTTACGGGATAATGTAGGAAGTATTTTCCCCATTGCTCTTATCCATGAAGACGCACCTTGAGCATCTAGTGTAAGACCGTCTTTTTTCTCCTGTATTTCATCCCAGCTATTGCGAAACCATTTATGGCTGTCTGTACTCATTTCTTCATCTTCAGTAATTGCTTTAGTAGCTGAAAGTATAGCTTCTCCGACTGCCTGTTTCTCAGAATTGGAAGTAAACCATTTAATATTTACATTCTTTTCATCTAGCGACAGTTTTTGAAGTTCTGTTAAAAGATTAGGGGAGATGACTTTAGCTGTATCATATGCTCCACGGTGTGTATGTCTCTTTTTTATTATTTCAAAGAGTGAGGAGATTTTCTTTTCTCCTCGGTCAAGATGAAACCTGGCAACATAAGTATTGTCCTGATTACTAGGGAAATAGTCAATGCGAGGGATATAACCATTTGCTTGTGCTGCAAGGGTAAGATTTTCAAGAGCACAGCCGATTCCAATGAACATTTCTCTTCTTAGCGGATCAATTGTCCCAAGATTACGTTCTTCATCTGCAAATAGATCAATATAAGAATCTGTTATCTTAAATAACCATGGCTGAGTATTATGAGGATTAGAGGCTAAAATAGCATAGTGAACGAGTAAAAGAGGTCCAGCTGCTTCACTTGCAGCTTCTGTGGACCAAGGTTCATAAGCCTCTCCTTTTCCGGTACTAAAGACGCCTTGATCAAATGCACGCCACATAGTTCCTCCCGCTGCTAGGACAAAAATGGCTGCACTTGTTCTTTTTATAAAACTTCTTCTTGAAATTTTCTCGGAAACTTGCATAATAAGCTCTCTCCCTTTAATTATTAATAATATAAGGTTTTATTACTACCATAATAAGCTCAATACCGTGTTCCATTTTCTTTTCATTAATAACTTCCCCTCTAGATTCAAGAAAGGAAATCCAATAATTGCTGATGATCCAGCATGTTGTTAGCAAGGAATCAATATCCTCCGGCTGTTTAATGATCTTTTCGTTAATAAACAGCTGGAATAGTTTCTTCTGCTCATTCATTCGCTCCAGCTGAATTTGCTGATGCCTGTTTTTGAGCTCCTCGTCTAATTTAATAAGTGTAATTAACTCACGTTGAAAAAAACGATATTCCCATTCTAAATGGAGACTTTGTTTAATAATATTTTTAAAATCAATTAAACCCGGCTTCCAATCAGCTGGAGGCAGCCACAGTTTATCCCAATCACAAATCATTTTCTCAAAAATAGCGCGAATAATCTCTTCTTTATTTTCGAAATAGTAATAAAGATTTCCAGGGCTTATGCCGGTACTTTTAGCAATATGATTAGTGGAAATAGAGCTTGTCCCAAATTGATTAAATAGCTGGATGGAGGTATTTATAATTTTATCTTTTGTTTTCATGAAATGTAACAATCCTTATAAATAGAGTAAATGATCTAATTATAAAATTAGAGTATTTACTCTAAAAAGTCAATATTATTATATGAAATTAATAGAATCCTATTTTTCTAAATTCCTTGTCAATTATTTGCTTGGCTTGCATAAGATAGAGTAATCGGCAGAAATAAAAGAGACAGGTGAGGCAATCTATTCATCCACGTTAATGTATGCAATCGGGATGTTTTCAGTGATTAAAAAAATATCGGAGAGGGGGAGTTCATATGTCAAAAGGAAATTCGCGTAACTTTGCCATATCAAATGAAGATTGGTCCCTCCATCGAAAAGGTTATGATGATCAAAAACGCCATCAAGAAAAGGTTCAAGAAGCAATTAAAAATAATCTTCCAGACCTGATTACGGAAGAAAGCATTATTATGTCAAACGGAAAAGATGTAGTGAAAATACCGATTAGATCACTAGATGAGTATAAGATTCGTTATAACTATGATAAAAATAAGCATGTCGGTCAAGGAGACGGTGAAAGTAAAGTAGGAGATGTTGTCGCAAGAGATGGCGGGTCATCAGGAGACCAAGGAGCTGGTAAAGGACAAGGTGCAGGGGACAAAGCAGGAGAAGATTACTATGAAGCAGAAGTTTCAATGATGGAGCTTGAAGAAGCATTATTCCGTGAGCTTGAGTTGCCTAATTTACAGCAAAAAGAACGGGATGAAAATATCGTTGAACACATTGAATTTAATGATATTCGCAGAGTTGGTTTAATGGGAAATATCGATAAAAAGCGGACGATGCTATCTGCTTACAAACGTAATGCAATGAAAGGTGAAGCTAAATTCCATCCGATTTATCCAGAAGATTTAAAGTTTAAAACATGGAATGAAGTTGTAAAACCAGAATCAAAGGCTGTTGTACTTGCGATGATGGATACAAGCGGAAGTATGGGAATTTGGGAAAAATATATGTCACGTAGCTTTTTCTTCTGGATGACGAGATTCCTAAGAACGAAATATGAGACGGTAGAAATTGAATTTATCGCCCATCATACAGAAGCAAAAGTCGTATCAGAAGAAGATTTCTTCTCTAAAGGAGAAAGCGGAGGGACTATATGTTCATCTGTTTACCGTAAAGCACTTGAAATCATTGAAAGTAAATATAATCCGTCAAGGTATAATATTTATCCATTTCATTTTTCAGATGGAGATAATTTAACATCTGATAATGCCCGTTGTGTGAAACTTGTCAGTGAATTAATGAAAGTGTCAAATATGTTCGGCTATGGAGAAGTAAATCAGTATAACAGACATTCTACTCTTATGTCAGCCTATAAAAACATTGATGATATAAAATTCCGGCATTATATTCTTAAACAAAAATCAGATGTTTTCCAAGCAATGAAAAGCTTCTTTCGAAAAGATGAGGAAAATAAATTATATGTATGAAAAACACCTGGAGCAAGGTGTTTTTTCTTGTGAATTTTTCAGAATTAGGGAGTTAGGCACGGGTTAATAGGGGAAGTCCCTATAGAAAATGAAGGAGGTCATCTATAAACTTAGTTTAATAAAAATGGAAGGTGGGGATTCATATGACATGGGAGGAAAAAGTGAATGATGAAGAATTAATCAATATTTACAGAAAAGCAAAAGAAACAAATGTTGATGAAACATTCATTTATCTCGTGTTATCTGAATTAAGAAAAAGAGGAGTTCATTTGACAGATGACTTAGTGGAGGCAGATGATGAAATCACTAAAAACTAAATTACTAAATTAATATTAAGACTGTTTCAAAGGTTAATCTCCTGCGAACGGTCTTTTTAATTTGAATAAATAATAATTAATAAAACTAAATATTGTAATTTTCAGATATTACATATAAAATTGGAAATATACTCATTATTGGATAAAAAGACCTAAATGTGAGGGGGAGAAATGTCTATAATTAATGTCTTAATTGCAGATGATCATAAAATAGTTCGTTCAGGTTTATCTATGTTAATTAGCGAACATCCAAAAATAAATGTTATTGGTACTGCTTCGGATGGGATGGAGGCATATAATAAATGTGCTGAACTCAATCCAGATATTGTACTAATGGACTTAAATATGCCTCCAGGGGATAATGGACTAATTGCAACGAAGAGAATTAAAGAATCATTTCCTAATATGAAAGTATTAATACTTACGATGCATGATGAAAGGGAATATATTTTCCGGGTTTTACATTCAGGAGCATCGGGATATTTATTAAAAAGTGCTGAAGTGAATGACTTAATCAATGCAATTCAGACAGTTAGTCGCGGTGAAGCATATTTGTATCCGAAAGCGACAACTTTTTTAATTGAAGACTATATGAATCGTGCCGCAAAAGATGAAGAAAATGATATGTGCCTACTATCTGCAAGAGAACAAGAAGTGCTTTCTTATCTGGCGAAAGGTTATTCAAATAAAGAAATTAGTGAATTATTGTATGTATCTGTTAAAACGGTTGAAGCCCATAAAGCTAATATTATGCAAAAATTAAAACTGCAAACTAGGCCGGAACTCGTAAAATATGCTTTTAAAAATGGATTGCTTGATTTTGTTTGATGAAAGGAAATGAAGTGTAGATTTAGCTAAAGAGAAGGTAGTTTATGTTATCTATTAAGAGAAGGATTCATTTATTAGTCATTATTATTATTTCTTTTACTATTATTGGAATGTTTTCATTTCATTTCTTTGATTATTGGAATGTCATTGTTGAAAATGAATATAAGAAAACAAAGTCAATCGCAATTTTACTGGATACACAGCTTGAGGGAACGTATGAAGATTTACTGGCGGACACAAGTACGCTGAATAAGAGGGAGAAAGTAAGATTATTAAATAAAAAGCTTCAACCGGTTATAAATAATGTTACAAAGTCATTTCCGGAGTATGGAAGTGGTTATTATTCAAAAAAACTCCAGTCTATTGTCGCTTTTGGGCCTAACTTTGAAGCTGGGGAACTCCTCGATATTCAAGCAAATTCACCCGCAAGGATAGTATATAAAACGAAAAAGAGCTACCAATTTAAAGCATATTCACAGACAAGAAATTCACAAGTTGTTGGAATTTATCATCCAGTTATCCGGCATGGAGAAGTAATTGGGGTTACTTGGGCAAACATAGCATTAACAGATGTATTTGAACTTTTTTGGGTTCAAGTGAAAAAGAGACTTATATTAGTTATTTTCATTCTTTTAATCGCCTATTTCGGTACAATTTACATTACAAGGCAGTACGAAAAAGGATTGAGTATTTTTCGTAATCGTGTACATAAGCTTGATATTTCCGAAGAAGAAAAGAGAGTATTTTCTCCTGAATTAATGGCCGTTTATAATGAAGTAGTGAAAGCAAAGGAAATGGTTGTTGATAATGAACGTAAATATCAGCGTGATATAACAGAGAAGATTCTTCGTGCACAGGAACAAGAGAGGAAGAGATTATCAAGGGAACTTCACGATGGGGTTGGTCAATTGCTTTATAGTATTCTCGTTACATTGAAGCTTGTAGAAAATGCAAAGAAAGAATGTAGAATAGAGGAACAAATCAATGTGATTGAGGGTTTAACGAATAGTTCCATAGAGGAAATCAAAAGAATTGCTTTACATTTAAGGCCAAGCTCTCTCGATGACTTAGGATTAATTTCATCTATTCGTTCATTAGTTGAGCGTTATGAAAATACATTTCAAATAAAAGTAGATTTTAAAATTGTAAACTTTTCAAGAAGATTAGAACCTGAATTAGAAACAACACTTTATAGAATATGCCAAGAAGGATTAACAAATATTGCAAAATATGCAGAAACGAATAAAGCGTTTATTACTATTGAGCTTGCAAAAGATGAAATTCAATTAGAAATTGCCGATAGAGGAAAAGGGTTTAATACAATTGAAGCGGCAAGCGGAGAAAATAACGGATTAGGTTTATATGGAATGAAAGAAAGAACAAAATTATTTAATGGGATTTTCAGAGTCAGGTCAAAGCCAGGAGAAGGGACAGCTATTTCAGTGAGAATTCCTATTTGAATGATGAATTTAATATGCTTTCTTTCTTCTCAATGAATGTAAGCGTTAACAATTGTGTTTAGGGAGAAAAGCAATAATAGTTAGGGAATTCCCTAATATTCTTTTTAAATATCCTCATGACATACTTAAATTAATAATTGTAAATGATGATATGTTGAAGGGGTGGCTTACATGTTAGATGAAAATCAATATTTGGCTAATAAATTAATAAAAAATTTTGAAGAGGATAATAGAAATATTGGAGAGCTCTTATATGAAGTTATTTCACAAAACTTATACAGTATTTCTTTAGGACTTAAAATGGTTAAAAGAAACACGGAGAAGGATAATTTAAATAATTATCTGGAAAGTCTGGAAGATGTGACCTCAGAGACAATCAAACAAGTTTTAGATTTGTCCTTTCATTTATATCCTAAAGTAATAGATGATCTAGGATTGATAGCCGCAATTCAAACATACGTACAAAATTATTCTCCTTGGAAATTAAATGATTATGAGATGAAAGGGAGAGAGAATGAAGAAGGAGCATTAAGTAATGTAATAGATAAAAAGCTTCAGCTCTTTAGAATTGTAAGAGACTGTTTAGAAATAATTGAGCCTCTTACTGAAAAGGATGATTTAAAAATTTCCTATGCTAATTATGGGGGAAGAATGGTTGTACAATTAGTGTTTTATCGGAGAATTAGAGAAGAGGAAATCAAGAATTGGCTCTTTATTCCTCAGAAGAGAACCGAAATGGCAAATGGGAAATTTTTAGTTCATTTGCTTTCTTCTGAAAGTTTAGAAGTGATAATAGAAATTTAGAATACTAAGAATATAAATGTATAAGGAAAAAATAGAAATTCCATAAAGGTTCAGGGAAGAGGTGGAACATTTCTTTTCTGAACCTTTTTAGATTGCAAGGATCAGAATGAATAAAATGTAATTTTAAGGAGTGTGACTGTGATGGAAAGGCGAATGAAAACTCGTTCAATTATTATATTAGCGGCAGGTTTCATTTTCTTTATTAGTACGAGATTTTTTAATGAAACCTTTCATTTATTTTATAATGAAAATAATTTTTTATCATTTCATACATTAATTGAACTCCTCTGTATTTCAATTGCTTTTTCTATTTTTTTGCAAGGATGGATGTTTTTTAATCACACTTTATCAAAACACCGTGTAGCATTAGCACTGCTATTTTTAATTGTAGGAGTTTTGGACATATTGCATTTATTAACTTATAAAGGAATGCCTTATTTTTTTGGAGAGAGCTCTACTCAAAAAGCGACATGGCTGTGGATTATTTCGAGGCTTATTCTATCGTTTAGTCTTGTGATTATTTTCCTTCAAAAAGATGATGAGCTGACAAAAACATTAAGAAATAAACTATTCTTTATCTTTTCTCTATGTACGATTTTAATTACTTTTATTCTTTTTACTGGGTACGATGAATTACCGTTGCTTATTCACTTGGAAAACGGTCCTACTTTATTAAAAATAAGATTAGAGTATATTATTTCTTTCATATTCTTAGCTGGAATTTATCTTGTTACAAGAAATTATTTAAAATCAAAAAATGTATTACTTATTCCGTTAATTTTAGCCTTATGTTTCTCTTTATTTGCTGAACTTATTTTTACTTTATATAAAAATGTATACGATCTTGATAATTTCCTTGGACATATTTTCAAACTGCTAAGTTATTACTTTTTTATGAAAGGTTTATACATAGCGAATATTGAAGAACCGTTTGCTCGGCTTAAAGAAACAAAAAAGATATTAGAGGAAAATGAAAAAAAACTTAATACGATTTTAACTATGATTCCAGTCGGTATTACGATCTCTGATCTATATGGTTCCATTACATATGCAAATAAAGCAGCTGAGAAAATATTGAAAGTTTCTAACGAAGAAATCCTTTCTCGTAATATTACTGACTCCAAATGGAATTTAAAGACAATAGAAGGGGAGGATTTCCCTGAAGAGCAGCAGACATTTAATCAGGTGAAAGAATTAAAGCAGCCCGTTTATGATGTTCCTTGTACATTAAAAAGAGAAGGAGAGAAGGATACGAATTTATCAGTCAATTCTGCACCTGTATTTAGGGAAGGTGAAAATATAGACTATATTGTTAATACCTTGACTGATATTACGGAAAATATTAATGCGCAAAAGAAAATTAATTATCTCGCATATGCAGATAGTTTAACAGGACTTCCAAATCGAAATGCATTCTGGGAAAAAATGAAAGAAATGATGAGGGGAAATCATGCCTCTCTTTTCCTTATTAATCTGAATCGTTTTAAAAATATAAATGATACTTTAGGAACCGAGATAGGAGATTTCATTTTATTATCAGTGGCCAATCGTCTTAAAGAAAATTATGAGCACTTGGGGTTTATTGCGAAAATTGGACCAGATGAGTTTGTACATATGATAAATAGAAAAGTGGATATTGTTGAATATGGCAGAGAGTTATTAATAACATTGGAAGAACCAGTTAAAGGAGAACAGCTTAACTTTCATATTTCTGCAGCAATCGGAATATCAACGATGGACAAAGAGATAAGTGAAGGAGAATTTTTCCAGCAAGCACATGTTGCACTGACGGAAGCCAAAAAATTAGAGCATCAGGTTGCAGTATATGAACCAAGAATGAGCAGCCTCTTATATGAGAAAATTGTGCTCGAAAATGAATTAAGAGAAGCAATTGATAAAAATGAACTATTATTGCACTATCAGCCGCAAGTTAACATATTAACCGGGGAAATAATTGGAGTAGAAGCACTTTTAAGATGGATTCATCCTGAAAAAGGAGTTATTTCACCAGGTAAATTTATTCCTTTAGCGGAGGAAACAGGATTAATCGTTCAGATTGGTAAATGGGTAATTGAAGAAGCTTGTAATCAAATGAAGAAATGGCAGCAAACAGGTTATCCGCCTTTTAAAGTTTCTGTTAATCTTTCCTTAAGACAGTTTTTTCAAAAAGATTTAATTGAAACAGTTGCCAATGCATTAAAGGCCTCCGGGCTTGATGCAAAATATTTGGAGCTTGAAATTACAGAGAGCATGACGATTAATGTTGATCGTGCAATTAAAATATTAAAGCAGCTAAAGGAGCTCGGGGTTACAATTGCTGTGGATGATTTCGGAACGGGATACAGCTCATTAAGCTATTTATATAAATACCCGATTGATTTATTAAAAATAGATCAGTCATTTATTCGGAATATTAATATTGATAAAAATGATGAAGTTATATTAGGAACAATTATTTCTATGGCTAAGCACTTAAATCTGGAACTAATTGCAGAGGGAGTAGAAACGAAAGAACAAGTTCATTTTCTAAGAGATAAGAAATGTGATACGATTCAAGGTTACTTAATTAGTAAGCCAATGAAAAATGAAGATTTTGAAGCCTTTTTGAAGGATAGTTCACATATTATAAACGCATTAAATATTGTATAAATGATTTAGCTCCCATTTTTTATTATAAAGCCAAAATAACCTCCTTCCTGTACTATGCGAAGACATGTTGTTTATAATGATAAGGAATAGTTCGGGAATAAGGGGGTGTAGTTTGATAACTATGAAGAAGACTGTATTAGATAAATTAGAACGACCTCTTCGGGATTTAAGAATATCTGTTACGGATAAATGTAATTTTCGTTGTACATATTGTATGCCGGCAGAAATTTTTGGACCTGATTACCCGTTTTTAAAAAGGAATAATTTATTAAGTTATGAAGAAATTGAACAGATTGTAAAAATATTTATTTCTCATTTAGGTGTGAAAAAAATTCGTTTAACCGGTGGCGAGCCGTTGATGAGAAAAAATCTTCACCATCTAGTAGAAAAGCTGTCTAGTCTAAAGGATGTAGAGGATATTGCGATGACGACAAATGGAATTCTTTTACCAAAGTATGCAAATGATTTAAAAGAAGCAGGGTTAAAGAGGGTAACAATTAGCCTTGATTCATTAAATGATGATACTTTTGGTAAGATGAATGGCAGAGGAATAAAAGTTAAGGCGGTATTAGACGGTGTAGACGCAGCATTAAAAGCTGGTTTAACAGTTAAAATTAATACTGTCATTAAAAAGGGTGTTAATGAATCAGAGATTGTTTCAATCGCAAAATATTTTCGCGAAAGAGGTATAATCGTCCGTTTTATTGAATATATGGATGTCGGTAATTCGAATAATTGGAAGATTACAGATGTTTATACGAAAAAACAAATTATTGAAGATATTCATAATGTGATGCCTTTAGAGGAAATTGCATCAAACTATAGAGGTGAAGTTGCAACAAGGTTCCGCTATATAGGCACAAATAGTGAAATAGGTGTTATCTCTTCGATTACAGATGCGTTTTGTTCAACATGTAATCGTGCCCGCCTGTCAGCAGAGGGAAAGTTATATACATGTCTTTTTTCCTCAGATGGCCATGATATAAAAAAAACGCTTCGAGATGGAAAGACGGATGAAGAGATCAAAAAATTATTGCGAAATATTTGGGGAAAGCGGGATGACCGCTATTCAGAGGAACGAGTATCTAAGCTCCAAAGCCACTCTCAAGTAAGAAAAATTGAAATGTCTCATATCGGTGGATGATTTTTGCTGGTACATCCCAAAAATATATATTTTAAAGGAGCTGGGTTACATGATTAAAAGTTTGCATGATACCACAACTTTACATAATGGTGTAAAGATGCCATGGTTCGGCCTTGGTGTTTATAAAGTGGAAGATGGTCAAGAAGTGATTAACTCTATAAAATCAGCGATTAAAGCAGGATATCGCAGCATTGATACAGCTGCTATTTATAAAAATGAAGAAGGTGTTGGACAAGCGGTAAAAGAGGCGGGGATTCCTCGTGAACAATTATTTATTACATCGAAAGTATGGAACTCTGACCAAGGATATGAGTCAACGATTGCAGCTTTTCATGAAAGCTTAAAAAAACTTGATTTAGATTATTTAGATTTATATCTTATTCACTGGCCTGTGAAAGAGACATATAAAGAAACTTGGAAAGCGATGGAGACTTTATATAAAGAAGGAAAAGTGAAAGCGATCGGGGTAAGTAATTTCCATATACATCATTTAGAAGATTTAATGGAAGAAGCAGAAATTATCCCGATGGTAAACCAAGTTGAATACCATCCAAGATTGACTCAAAAAGAATTACTCTCATTTTGTCAAAATAATAACATTCAGCTTGAAGCATGGTCACCGCTGGCACGCGGCAGATTTTTCGATGATCCGATTCTCATAGAGTTGTCTCAAAAATATGAGAAAACAGCTGCTCAAATTATTTTGCGTTGGGATTTACAAACAGGAGTAGTAACGATCCCTAAATCTGTTCATGAGCATCGAATTATTGAAAATGCAAATATCTTTGATTTCGAACTATCAAATGAAGATATAGCAAAAATTGATTCATTAAATCAGAATGAAAGAGTTGGTTCAGACCCGGATAATTTTCACTTTGATTTCTAGGAGCAGATAAATGAGAAGTCTGTCTATTGTATTTATGGCGGCTGGAATTTTCATTGTTGGATTCGCTTGTTTTAAAATCTTTGATTCACAAATGCAAACTTCTGAATCTCTTGAGAAAGCAAAAGAAATGATTGAGACATCTTCTAACGCAAATATTCATATGGAGAAAGTACAGAAGTTTGAGCTATCAGCAGGAGAAGCTGTTGGTATTTTAGAAATACCGAGACTTGAAGCTAAGCTTCCAATTGTGGAAGGAACAGATAATGAAAGTCTTGAAAAAGGTGTTGGGCATTATACAGGCAGCTATTATCCTGGAGAAAATGGCCAAATTGTTCTATCAGGACATAGAGACACTGTTTTCAGGGGTGCCGGAAAGCTAAAAAATGGGGATGAACTAATTCTTCAGCTCCCATACGGTAAGTTCTTCTATGAAATCATTGATACTGAAATTGTCGATAAGGACGATAGGAGTATTATTACATTGCAAAATGATGAGGAAGAATTAATTTTAACGACATGTTATCCCTTTACTTATGTCGGGAATGCACCAGAACGTTATATTATATATGCAAAAAAGTCAGTACTATAGACCTCATGAACTGTTAAAGTTTCTGAGGTCTATATTTTTAAATTATATATTTAGCCAATTCATGTCAGGAGGAAGCGGTGCAATGACCTCGATTTTTTCTTTTGTTAAAGGATGAATTAAACGTATTTTTCTTGCGTGAAGTGCCTGGCGTTTCATTTTATTTATTTTTCCTCCATATAATTCATCACCGATAATTGGATGTCCCAAATGACTTAGATGGACACGAATTTGATGGGTTCTTCCAGTATCGAGATGAAGGGATAGAACCGATATATTGTTCTTGTTATCGTAATAATCAACGTTGTAGTTTGTTATTGCTTTTTGACCCTTTGGAGATACTCTTCGTCTTGTTGGATGGTGACGGTCACGTCCAATTGCTAAGTCGATTTTTCCAATTTTTTGTTTTACTTTTCCTTGTACAGCAGCTAAGTATGTTCGTTTAATAATACGGTTTTCAAGGTCTTTATGTAAAATTGCCTGTGCTAAAGCATGCTTAGCAAAAATAATTGCCCCTGACGTTCCGTAATCCAGTCTGTGGATATGATTAATTGTTGTTTGTATCCCATGCTGCTTATAGTAATTTGCTAGTCCGTTTGCCAATGTGTCCTTGTCAGAAGGATCATTTGGATGTGTATTCATATTCGCCTGTTTATTCAAAATAATGAGATGATCATCCTCATATAAAACAGCTATGTCTTGTTCTGTTGGAGTAACATTAAATGGTTCTGTTTTGAATACATGGAGTGATAAGTGATCACCACTGCATACTTTATGATTAACATCAGCCAAAGTATCATTTCTTTTAATACTATTTGTTTCTCTCCATTGTCCAATAAGTGCCTTTGAAGCACCAATTTCTTCTGAGAGGATAGAAAAAACGGTTCGATCTTTCCATTCTTCCTTTATTATAAATTCCAGCCATTCACCGATTTTTTTCATATTGAAAACCTGCCTATACATGAGATTAATATTATAAACCAGTATACAGAACGTTAAATGGATGGACAATGTAGAAACGGAAACACTTACCGTACCAATGTGTAAATAGACTATGGTATTCTTACAAGAGAAGCGTGATGAGGGGGATTGTTTTGAAAGTTATTGTTGCATCTACACAGGAACAAGAAAAATACATTACAGAGCTAGTTGATGAATTTTATACCTCCATTTCTCCAATCTACTTTTCAGATGATCAAATTGCTGATTTTAAGAAAATGAATATTTTAAAACCGAATGTTGAAGATCAAATATATAATGAAACATTAAAAGATGCTTTTAAGATTATTTCAAGTTTACAAGTACTTAACACAGTATTAAAAAATATTACTAATCATAATGAAATAAAGTATGAAGATATGTTTAATAAAAGTTCAAAAACTTTAAATGAATACGGTTATTTTTTTCCCCTTTCTTTGGAACAATTTTTAAAAGCTGAAAAATGTGATCATTATCTTAGTCAGTATGTTAAATCAACAAATGATTGGATGATATAAAAAAACGGTCTGATAGGTAATAATCAGACCGTTTGTTTTTTTATTCTTTCTTCCATTTTACAAGCAGGCTTTTAAAAGTTCCTTCGTCTTGGTAACCGACGATGCGCTCCGCTTCTTCACCGTCTTTAAAATGAATAAGTGTCGGTGTGCTTGTGATATTATAATCTGTCCGTCCTTCTGTAAACTCCATTAAATTAAACTGATCGATATGAACACCCGCCTCTTTTGCAACAGGCATAAGAACCGGTGTAGTTTCCATGCAATATGGGCAGTCAGGGCTGTAGAAATAGACGATAAAGTCTTCTTTGTTTTCCAGTTTTTTCTCTACTTCTTCAGGTAAAATAATGTTTTGATAATTAGGATCATCAAGCTGTTTAATAGTTAAAGAGTTCAGCTGATCTTTTCCATAAGGATTACCTTCTGTTTGCTGTTTTTGTGAATATAAAGTTACGAATGCCAAAGCACCGAATAGAACTATAAGGATAGCTCCGAAAATAATGACTTTTTTCAAATGATTAACCTTCTTTCAAGAGTTTTAAAGTAATGAAGCTGATAATGAAAATAATACTAAAAGCAGTGAGTGCTAAAAAAGGAATTGTAATAAAACCAAGCCAGTTTATATATTGGCCGGTACATGATACAGCTCCGCATGAAATAGCGCTTTGAGTAAGGAACGGGATTTTTTGAATACCGTAATGATAAAGCGAGATAAGTCCCCCGACTGCTGATAAAACAGAAGAGTAGGAAGCAATTTTATAATCCTTTTTAAAAATAGCCAATCCTAATATGATGACTAATGGATACATAAAAATTCTTTGATACCAGCATAGCTCACATGGTATGTATTTTAAAATTTCTGAGAAAAATAAACTGCCTAATGTAGCGATAAAAGAAGCAGTCCAAGCGATGAAAAGTAAATTTTCTATCTTTTTCCTTGCGTGATCTGGCATATTTTCACATCCGATTTTCTTATAAATTTCTTTGTTTAGTTAGCAATAAACAAGGGTAAATACTTTAACGATGGAGTTTCATTTAAATTATATAATTCGCCTGTTTATATGTAAATTTAAAGTGAAGAACGACATGAAATATTCACATTTCCAAGTAAGAAAATGTTTCTAATTATATTGTTGCACATTTTAGATCATATTATTTTCTGAAAGGAGTGGATATGTTTGAATTCAATTAAAGAGCATATGTCAACAAATATTGCGACAGTCTCTTCTAACCAAACGATTCAGGAAGCGGCTATGTTAATGCATGAATATAATGTGGGGTCTATTCCGGTTGTCGATAACGGACAATTGAAAGGAATTATAACTGATCGAGATATTACAACGCGTTCAACTGCACAGGGCCATACAAATGATACACCGGTATCTCAAATAATGTCTGCAAACATCGTTTCAGGAAATACGTTAATGAGTACGGAAGAAGCATGTGAGCTTATGGCAGCAAATCAAATTAGACGTCTTCCTATTGTAGAAAATAATGAATTGATTGGAATTGTGGCTTTAGGTGATCTTGCAACGAATCATTTATCAGACGAGGCTGCTGGACAAGCGCTATCTAATATTTCTGAACCGACAAACACAATTTAATTTTCATAAAAGGGCGACTTCTGTCAGCCCTTTTATTCTTCTTTTTTACATTTTTTATGTTATATTTGGTTAAAGATTCTTATATTCTTTACTAGAAAACGGGGTGTACCATATGTCAGAAAAGCTTGATTTATCAAAGTTTGAGAAGAAAATGGTTATTCGTCAAATCGAAGAGAGAGATATAGATGATATTATTCAGCTTCAAGCACAATGTTTTCCTAATATGATACCTTGGAAAAAAAGCCAATTAGAAAGTCATTTAGATCATTTTTCGGAAGGACAATTTTGTGCTGAGTTTGAAGGAGAAATTATTGGTTCATGCTCAAGTCTGCTTATTAACTTTGATGAGTATGATGATAGGCACACTTGGGATGACATAACTGATAATGGATACATAACGAATCATAATCCGGCAGGATATAATTTATATGGTATTGAAGTGATGGTTCATCCTAAATTCAGACGGATGAAAATTGGGCATAGATTGTATGAAGCGAGAAAAGATTTAGCAAGACGTTTAAATTTAAAAAGTATTATAATCGG
The DNA here is from genome assembly GCF_001591625.1 of Metabacillus fastidiosus NBRC 101226. GTDB lineage: Bacteria > Bacillota > Bacilli > Bacillales > Bacillaceae > Metabacillus > Metabacillus fastidiosus. Next base: position 3,408 of record NZ_BCVG01000074.1, on the reverse strand, counting down.
AGGCCGTATTCCGAATTATCATAAATTTTCAGAAGAAATGTCGCCGCGTGATTATGTAAATGAAGTGATGCTTCATAATATTTATGATCCTGTGCTTTCTTTTCAGCTTTTAAATGGCTTTACATTGATGAGAATAAATCCAGATTATTTACCCGATGACAAAGCATCAAAAAAATATGCCACATTAATGGAATGGAATAATATTGACTATCAGCCAAATACGAAGATGTATTTCAAAACATCTTTCCCGGTACGTATTTGTGTTGTGCAATATATGATGAAACAAATTAATTCATTTGAAGAATTTGCAAAGCAATGTGAGTATTACACAGATGTTGCCTCAGATGCGGGCTCTGACTTTGCGGTTTTTCCTGAAATTTTTACGACACAGTTAATGTCCTTTTTAGAGGAGAAAGTACCGAGTCAAGCAATCCAAAAGTTAACGGAGTATACGGAAGACTATATCGAGCTTTTTACTGATCTTGCTGTAAAATACAATATTAATATTATCGGCGGCTCACATGTTGTTGCCGAGGAAGGTAGAATTTATAATATTGCCTATTTATTCAGAAGAGATGGAACAATTGAAAAGCAGTATAAAATTCATATTACACCGAATGAAAGAAAATGGTGGGGTGTAAGTGCTGGGGATACTGTAAAAGTATTTGATACAGACTGTGGCAAAATTGCGATTCAGATCTGTTATGATATTGAATTTCCTGAACTTGCCCGCATTGCGACAGATGCTGGGGCGAAAATTATTTTTACGCCTTTTTGTACAGAAGACCGCCAAGGATATTTAAGAGTCCGTTACTGTGCGCAAGCTCGTGCAGTGGAGAATCAGATATACACAGTTATAGCTGGAACGGTCGGGAATTTGCCACAGACGGAGAATATGGATGTTCAATACGGACAGTCAGCTATTTTTGCCCCATCTGATTTTGAGTTTGCGAGAGACGGTATTGTTGGCCAGTGTAATCCAAATATAGAGATGGTTATCATTGGTGATGTTGATTTAGAAATTTTAAGAAGACAAAGACAATCTGGAACTGTAAGGCAGTTAAAAGATCGGCGTAAAGATTTATACTCGATTCATTATAAAAATAAATGAGCAGCTAGCTTTGTAATTTTTAATAAAATTTAATTGAATTTTCACTTTTCTTGTAAGAATATGACGAAATTCAATTATGTGGGAAGTCTGGATTTTATGGTAAAATTGTAAATGTTATTATTAATTGATCATATCATATCGTATTGCAGGAGGTAAAAATGGGCTGGGAAAAGAGCTATCAAAGATGGATAATTAAACAAGATCTTGATCGAGAGTTATCGGACCTACTAACAGCAATTGAAGGAAATGAGAAAGCTTTAGAAGATTGCTTTTATAAGGAATTGGAGTTTGGAACTGGGGGTATGAGGGGAGAAATAGGCCCAGGAACAAACCGTATGAATATTTATACGATAAGAAAAGCATCTGAAGGCTTAGCGAAATACATAAAATCATTCGGTGAAGAAGCAAAAAAACGAGGCGTAGCGATCGCTTACGATTCACGCCATAAATCACCTGAATTTGCGATGGAAGCTGCAAAAACGTTAGCAACACACGGAATTCAAACGTATGTTTTTGATGAGCTTCGCCCAACACCTGAACTATCATTTGCGGTACGCTATTTAAATGCTTTTTCAGGAATTGTTGTAACAGCTAGCCATAATCCGCCTGAATATAATGGTTATAAAGTATATGGAGAAGACGGCGGCCAGCTTCCTCCAGCTGCAGCAGATGAAGTTATTGCTTATGTAAATGAAGTGGAAGATGAGCTTGAAATTCAAGTAAGTGAAGAGAATACATTAAAAGCAAAAGGATTAATAAAAATAATTGGTGAAGAAATTGATCAGGCTTATACTGAAAAATTAACAACAATTTCTGTTAATCCTAACCTTTCAAATGAAGTAGATGTAAATATTGTGTTTACGCCTCTTCACGGCACAGCAAATAAGCCTGTTCGCCGTGGACTGGAAGCTTTAGGTTATAAAAACGTTACAGTTGTTAAAGAACAGGAGCTTCCTGATCCGGATTTTTCTACAGTTAAATCACCAAATCCGGAGGAGCATGAGGCATTTACACTTGCGATCCGTGACGGTGAAAGAACAGGTGCAGATTTACTAATCGCGACAGATCCCGATGCTGATCGTTTAGGTATCGCTGTGAAAAATAATGAAGGTCAATATATTGTTCTTACAGGTAATCAGACTGGAGCTATTTTACTTCATTATTTATTATCAGAGAAGAAAGCAAAAAGCGTTTTACCTGAGAATGGTGTCGTTTTAAAAACAATCGTAACGTCTGAAATTGGACGGGCTGTTGCCGAGTCATTTGGATTAGAAACAATTGATACATTAACTGGATTTAAATTTATCGGTGAAAAAATTAGAGAATACGAAACGACTGGGCAATATGAATTCCAGTTTGGCTATGAAGAAAGCTACGGTTATTTAATCGGTGATTTTGCTCGTGATAAAGATGCTGTTCAAGCTGCATTATTAGCTGTTGAAGTATGTGCTTATTATAAGCAAAAAGGCCTTACATTATATGAGGGACTGCTTGAAATTTTTGAACAGTATGGTTTTTATAAAGAAGGCCTGCAATCTTTAACATTGAAAGGGAAAGAGGGAGCCGAACAAATCGGAAGAATATTACAATCTTTCCGGACAAATCCGCCAGAAGAAATGGCAGATAAAAAAATCATTTCTCTTGAAGATTATAAAACGCAGCAAAAAACAGATTTAACGACTGGAAACTTTGAAGCAATAGCACTTCCAAGTTCAAACGTGTTGAAATATATACTTGAAGACGGCTCATGGTTCTGCTTAAGACCTTCAGGTACAGAGCCAAAAGTGAAATTCTATTTTGGTGTTAAAGGCACTACACTTGTTGAAAGTGAAGAAAATTTAAGAAAGCTGGAAGCTGGAGTAATGGAGAGAGTACATGAAATTATTGCAGCATTAGAGACTGGAAAAGCATAAAGCTTTTCCAGTTTTTTATATATACTGAATATATTCTTCTTCTTCGGGATGTACTGCATGATCGATATATCTGAGCAGTGAGTAAAGTTGTCTCTCCACTTCACTATAATCTTGTTCAAAATTATAAGCGTGAAGGAAATGTTCGATTTTCTTTGAAAGAAAGTCATCTTTTGTTCGAACCATAAGGATTAATAAATTATCCCATTGTGAGCGATGTGTATAATACAACGCTTTATCATAGTCAACTGAATTCATGAGAAATTCCTCCCTCTTAAGGAGATATGCTTAGTGTACACTATTTGTGCACTTTTTTTCTGTGTAAAACTTGGGCATACAGTAAATTGAAGCTGGAAATCATTTTGTCTTATAAAGTGAAACTTCCAT
>NZ_BCVG01000073.1 GCF_001591625.1 Metabacillus fastidiosus NBRC 101226 | reverse complement strand
TTACTGCTCGTTAAGGCTGGGATAAAAGGTGAGACATCCATTACACCATTTTAAGCAATGCGTCTCTGCCTTTTGTTCCAACAGTTATACCAAGCTCTTGCGCCCCATATGTGACAGATTCAAGCGGAGCCTCAAGCAATTGTTCAATCGTTCGTACTCCTACTGCTCTTCCTGCGATAATCCCTCGTTCTTTTAATTTTTCATTTAATAAACGAACGTCCAATGCTCCGCACATTATATACCCTTTATCATTGATAACAGCCATGAAATTCGTTTTAGGTAATGCTATCGTTATCGCAGTAAATTGTTTATCTTCAATGATAATTGGAGTCATTGTCACCATGTTTTCCACACTCCCTTCTCATACTATTTTTATGTATGAAAGGGAAAATCGTGAAAATATTAATCTATTTAGCTATACTTTTCGACTGCATCTTCCAAGCTAATAAATCACGTAATAATTCAGGCATGTAATAAATTTTTTGTTCAGCATTTCTTATTGCTGGGAAAAGCGATCCGAATGTAAACATATCAACAGTTGCCACAGCATAAAATTTATTGGGGTCCAAATTCTCTCCTTTGCATGTAACAGAGGTTACATGCAATTTTCCATCACTAAAACGTTCAGATTCTATTTCAATCCCATCATAAATCATTCTCCCCATTATCTTACCGCGAAATCCCAATCCTTTTAATTCTAATTTTTCTACCCTTTCCTCACGTGACTGAATAATAATTTCTTTTAATTCATCACCTTTTAAATATACTTTGCACGGATTAATTGGGTGTGGACAAATTTGATGTAAATCTTTCCGAGTAACAATTCCCTCCGACAGCGAGGCTAAAAGCATACCTGCATTCACCATGGCAATGTCTCCATCACACCATTCTTTAATCGATTGAACAAGAAATGTAGAAAATGGTGATTCGTTAAACCAGTCCATATTCAACTTTTCATCAAGAAACCCAACAGGATTCGAAAGAATATTTTCACACTCGATCGTCTTCTCTATAATCCATTTTTCCATTTCCATACATTTTTCTTCTGTCTCCATCTCAGTTAAGCTTGCCTTACATTGATAGAGTGCCTTCTTTTCCGTATCAATTGTTAACTCAACATGCCCGACATACTGTCCAAATTTGCCCGCACCTGCTAACAATGTTTTATTTATTTTAAGACCATTATCCAATGCGTGATGGGTGTGCCCTCCTAAAATAATATCTATATCCGGGAATTCTTTGGCGATCATTTCATCCTCATTTATCCCTAGGTGAGAAAGGAGTATAATAAAATCGACATGCTCCTTCACTTCCGCTATTGTCTCAAGCAGGCTTTGGAAAGGATCCTTAATCTTCCATTGTAAAAGTCCATAAAACTCTTCATAAAAAGCTGTAACACCAAGTATCGCTATTTTACAGCCACTTTTAAGTTTAATAATATCATACGGCTTAACCCAGTTTGGACGCTCATTGCATTCTGTATATAGATTGGACAGCACTACTGAAAAATTTGCATTATCATAAAGATGATTAAGCGCATCATGCGAAAATGTAATTCCTTCATTATTTCCAATTGTAACAGCATCAAATCGAAGTTTATTCAACATTTCAATATTTGCCTGTCCATTTGTCGCCTCAGTAATAGGATGAATGCGATCACAATGATCACCTATATCAAAGAGAAACATCTCTTCCCCATTATCAATATGCTCTTTTCTCTTTTTATTAACAAAACTCACAATCCGAGGCCAATTTGCGAAATGGCTGTGGAGATCATTTATATGATAAATGTGGATAGTTTCAAGCAAAATTCTCTCTCCTTAAAGGCTAATTAAAATATAAGAAAGTGTATTATCCTTTTATCATGGCTGCTCCCGTATAAAGAAAGCTTCTATTTTGGAACGGCTTACCTGCAGCACACATTTAAAATAAACCTTGATAAATAAGCCTTACACCTGCAACGATTAAAACAATTCTTAATAAATTAATAACAGCCTTGCTATTTAGTCTTGTATTAATATATGCACCGAGCTTCCCACCGAACCATGCACCAGGTATTAATGCACTCGCATAAAGCCAATTAATATTCCCAAGCGCAATATGGGCAACTGAACTTGTGCTTGCTGAAAGAAAGATAATAAACATAGATGTTGCAACTGCAATATGAGCCGGGAAGAAGAATAATAAAATCATGACTGGGACCATTAGAGCTCCGCCGCCAATACCGAATAGTCCTGAAATAAATCCAACGATGAAAGAAATAATAATTCCGACACTCGGACGATAGGAATAGATTTTTTCATTCCCGTCATCATCTATATATTTATGGATAATCCCTTTTGGTTCTGCATTTTTCTTCGGTTTTAGTTTATCTTTAAGCATAAGGATAATAGAAATAAAAATCATAAAAAGTCCAAACCAAATAGAAAAAGAAGAGGCATTAAACAGTTTATTTACATATGCTCCGACAATTCCTCCGGGTCCACTGCCAATGAAAAAAATCAATCCACTTTTATAATCTACTTTTTTATATTTAATATAAGATAACGTAGATGAAAGCCCAGTGAAAATGACGACAAGCAATGATGTGCCGACCGCAACCTGCGGTGTAACATTTTCAAAATGGGCAAAGTAATTCCCGATTACCAGCAAAAGAGGAACGACAATAATTCCTCCGCCTAAGCCGACCAGGCTGCCTATCGTTCCTGCTATAAGACCAATTATAATAAGTAAAATCCATTCCATAGTATTAGTATTCCACCAATCTTTTCATTATTTAAAACTCAAATAAATCGAGCTGTTTTGAAGCAAGCCCCTCATACTTCACTTCCATTAACTGAAGCATTTGTTTCGCATTATCTGCCGCATCTCCACCAGAATTATTATTAAATAACATATAGATTTTCTCTGATTGATTAGTTAATTTCATTATATGTTCTTTCCATTCCTTTAATTCTTCTTCATTATAACGATATAAATACCGTACTTCACGCCAACTGTCTCCTTGTGCTGGCTTTTTCCAGCCGTATACATTTCTTCCGTGAAGACGAATTAATGTTTTCTTCGAATCTGTTGCATGCAATACAGTAGGAATAGAACCTTCCCCTGCTTGCGGTTCATCACATATACTGTGAATCCATTTTTCCGATTCCATAAATTGAAGAGTTTTATCATAATAACTCGGTGAAAACCATGACTGATGGCGAAATTCAAGTGCCACCGGAAAGTCCTTCATCTGTTCTCTGCACAATTTTAAATATTGAACATTTTCTTTTTTACAGTCAAACCAAGGCGGGAACTGAAACAATACCATCGCAAGTTTATTACTGCTCATAAACGGCTGAATAGAATCGTTAAAAGCTGTAAACATTTCTTCTCGGCTATTAAAAGGAATTTCACCCCGTTGATGCCCAGTCATTCCCTGATATGCTTTTACGATAAATTGAAATGATTCAGGTGTCTCACTTACCCATTTTTCTACATTTCTTTTAGGCTGAACAGCATAAAAACTAGCATCAACTTCTACTGTTGGGAAATGGGCAGCATACTCTATAAGCTTGCTGCTCTTTGAAGTCGAGCTATATAAGCTGTCATGGTCACCCCATCCTGTTAATCCAACTAATAAATTATCCATTATCATACCTCTCAATTTATTATCATACAGTAATTTACATCTACATCATACTATTTTCTTATGAAGTAAGGGCTGACTATATCTTTTTCCTTATTTCTTTTATATAGCCTCATTATTTAGTATTAAACAAAAAAGAAAAAAGACTGACAAATTTGTCAGCCCTTTAATAGTAAAATTATCCGATAGAACCTTCCATCTCGAACTTGATCAGACGGTTCATTTCAACCGCATATTCCATCGGTAATTCTTTCGTAAATGGCTCAATGAAGCCCATAACGATCATTTCAGTCGCTTCTTCCTCAGAAATACCACGGCTCATGAGGTAGAATAATTGCTCCTCAGAAACTTTAGATACTTTCGCTTCATGCTCAAGTGAAATGTTATCATTTAAAATTTCATTGTAAGGGATTGTATCTGATGTAGACTTATTATCTAAAATTAATGTATCACATTCGATATTTGCTCTTGCACCATCAGCTTTACGTCCAAAATGAACGATTCCGCGATAAGATACTTTACCACCTTGTTTAGAGATCGATTTAGAAACGATCGTTGAAGATGTATTTGGAGCTAAGTGAATCATTTTCGCACCAGCATCTTGGTGTTGTCCTTTACCAGCAAGTGCAATAGATAATGTAGTACCACGTGCACCTTGGCCTTTAAGAATAACTGCTGGATATTTCATTGTAAGTTTAGAACCGATGTTTCCATCAATCCATTCCATTGTTGCATTCTCTTCACAAACCGCACGTTTTGTAACAAGGTTATAAACGTTATTTGCCCAGTTTTGAATTGTTGTATAACGGCAGTAAGCATCTTTCTTAATGACGATTTCAACAACCGCACTGTGTAAAGAGTTAGTTGTATAAACTGGTGCTGTACATCCTTCAACATAGTGAACATGTGCGCCTTCATCAACAATGATTAATGTACGCTCAAATTGTCCCATATTCTCAGAGTTAATACGGAAATATGCTTGAAGCGGAGTATCAACTTTAATACCTTTTGGTACGTAGATGAATGAACCACCAGACCATACAGCTGAGTTTAATGCAGCAAATTTATTGTCTGTTGGAGGAATAGTTTTTGCGAAATGCTGACGGAAAATGTCCTCATTTTCTTTTAAAGCAGTGTCCGTATCTTTAAATACGATTCCTAATGCTTCAAGATCTTCCTTCATGTTGTGATAAACAACCTCTGATTCGTATTGTGCAGATACACCTGCTAAATACTTTTGTTCTGCTTCAGGAATACCTAATTTATCAAATGTACGCTTGATTTCTTCAGGTACTTCATCCCAAGATTTTTCAGATTTCTCAGATGGTTTTACGTAATACGTAATTTCATCAAAGTTTAAAGAATTTAAATCTCCACCCCACTGTGGCATTGGCATATTATAAAAATGCTCTAAAGATTTCAAACGGAAATCAAGCATCCATTGTGGTTCACCTTTCATACGAGAAATTTCTTCAACGATTTCTTTCGTTAATCCTCGTTCTGAACGGAAGATCGAGACATCTTTATCGGCGAAGCCATATTTGTAATCGCCAATTTCAGGTGCTTTTTTTGCCATCCGTATTCACTCCAATCATTATAATTAAATTTTTCTTAGCTTTCCTTTTCGCTGTTTATCCCTTTTTCCATCGCCTTCCAGGCAAGTGTTGCACATTTAATTCGTGCAGGGAATTTAGCGACTCCTTGCAATGCTTCAATATCACCTAAATCTATACTGTCGTCGTATTCTTTTCCCTGCATCATATTCGAGAAGATAGAGGAAAGTTTTAACGCCGTATCCATAGATTGACCTTTAATTGCTTGTGTCATCATCGAAGCCGAGGACATAGAGATAGAACATCCTTCTCCTTCAAACTTCGCATCTTTCACAATGCCTTCTTCTAGTTTTAATGTCAGACGAATGCGATCACCACAAGTAGGGTTATTCATATCAATTGTCAAGCTGTCATCAAGTACACCCTTATTACGCGGATTCTTATAATGATCCATGATGACTTGACGATATAACGTGTCAAGATTCGCGTGATTAGACATTACCGAAGAACTCCTTTGTTTTTAAAATCCCTGCAACCAGTTTATCAATTTCTTCCTCTGTATTATAGAGGTAAAAACTTGCTCTTGCAGTCGCTGAAACATTTAGCCATTTCATGAGCGGCTGTGCACAATGATGGCCCGCGCGAACAGCAATACCTTCAGAGTCTAAAACAGTTGCAACGTCATGAGGATGAACATCATCGATATTGAATGTAACGACGCCTGCCCGTTCTTTCGGACCATAAATCGTTAAACCTTCAATTTCACTCATTCTCTCTAATGCATAATTTGCGAGTTTGTGTTCATGATCAAGAATATTATCTAAACCGATATCTTCAAGAAAATCAATTGCAGCACCTAAACCGATAGCACCAGCAATAATTGGTGTTCCAGCTTCGAATTTCCACGGAAGCTCTTTCCATGTAGATTCATAGAGACCGACAAAATCAATCATTTCACCGCCAGTTTCTACTGGTTCCATTTTTTCAAGAAGTTCTTTTTTTCCATATAAAACGCCGATTCCAGTAGGACCACACATTTTATGACTGGAAAAAGCAAAGAAATCACAATCCAAGTCTTGTACATCTACTTTTAAATGGGGTGCACTTTGGGCACCATCAACTACCATTACTGCGCCATTTTCATGAGCAATTTTTGCAATTTCTTTAATTGGATTAACCGTTCCTAAAACATTAGAAACATGCATCACAGAAACAACTTTTGTATTGCTTGTAACAGTTGCTCTTACATCCTCCAAAGAAATTGTACCGTCTTCTTGAAGCGGGATGTATTTTAGAACAGCCCCTGTAGACTTAGTAACCTGCTGCCATGGAATAATGTTTGCGTGATGCTCCATATAAGTGATAACAATTTCGTCACCTTCTTGCAGATGTCCGCCGCCGAAGCTTTGTGCAACAACATTTAATGATGTTGTTGCACCTCTTGTAAAGATTACTTCTTCAGTCGACTTGGCATTGATGAATCTTTTCACTTTTTCTCTTGCGCCTTCATAACCGTCAGTCGCTTTTGTCCCTAGTGTGTGGACACCTCTATGGACATTAGAATTATATTCACGATAGTATTTCGTTAAAGCTTCTATTACAGGAAGTGGCTTTTGGGAACTTGCCGCACTGTCTAAATACACAAGGTCATGGCCATTTACCTGCTGATCTAAAATAGGAAACTGTTTACGAATATCGTGGATATCCATTATCTTACTTTCCTTTCGATCACTTCAACTAATTGTTTTTTAACGCCCTCAATTGGTAGTTCATTTACCACTGGCGCTAAGAATCCGTGAATAACTAAACGTTCTGCTTCAGTTTGAGGAATACCACGGCTCATTAAGTAGAAAAGTTGAAGTGGATCAACACGTCCAACAGACGCAGCGTGACCAGCAGTTACATCATCTTCATCAATTAAAAGAATCGGGTTTGCATCCCCACGTGCTTTTTCACTTAGCATTAAAACACGAGATTCCTGCTCAGCATTTGCTTTTGTAGCACCATGCTCGATTTTACCGATACCATTAAAGATAGAAGAAGCACTGTCTTTCATAACTCCGTGCTTTAAGATATAGCCTTCAGAGTTTTTACCAAAGTGAATAACTTCTGTTGTAAAGTTTTGTGTTTGCTCTCCGCGGCCGACAACAACTGTTTTTGTATCACAGAATGAACCGTCACCGATTAATTTTGTAATATTATCAGAAATTGTGTCTCCGTCATTCATTAAACCTAAAGCCCATTCAATTCTTGCATCTCTGCCAGCGATACCGCGACGGTTTACATATGTTGTAACACCTTTAGCAATAGTGTCTACCGCACCATATGTTACTTTTGCATTTGCATTAGCAAATACTTCTGCAATGATATTAAAAACAGCTCCATCAGGCTCAACTGTTGAAATATAGTTTTCAACATATGTTAATGAACTGTTATCATCTGCTACAACAATAACATGATTGAATAAAGTTGTGTTTGCATTATCATGCACAAAAATAGCTTGAAGCGGCTCTTCTACTTCCACGTTTTTCGGTACATATACGAACACACCACCGTTTACTAATGCCGCATGTAATGCAGTTAAACGGTGCTCATCAACTTTAACGCCGTCTGTCATGAAGTACTTTTGAAGAAGCTCTCCATGTTCTTTTGCAGCTGTATGGATATCAGTTAAAATAACACCCTTATCTGCTAGATCACTTGATAATGAAGTGAAAACCGGGCTGTTATCAACTTGTACATATAAGTTTTTATCTTTTGCTTCTAAATCAATTAATGCTTTTACATCTTCATTTAAATCTTCTAATGACTGAACTTTATCATTTTTTACAATATGTTCGCTAAAATCTGTAAAGTTCCATTTGTCGATTTTTGTTTTATCTGGAGTTGGCATTGGTAAATCTTCCACTTTAGCAAAAGCTTGTACGCGAAGATCTGTCAGCCAACTCGGTTCACCAAGCTCTTTTGAAAAGCTTGAGACATAGTCCTGATTAATCGATAATTTCGTTTGCATTATGATCCCCCTTACGCTTATGCTTCTTGCCCAACAGTTTCGTCTTCAATACCTAATTCTTGTTTAATCCAATCGTATCCTTCAGCCTCTAAACGTTGTGCAAGTTCCGGACCGCCAGACTTAACAACGCGACCTTGCATCATTACATGTACTTTATCAGGAGTGATGTAGTTTAATAAACGTTGATAGTGAGTAATGATTAAACATCCAAAATCAGAACTGCGCATTTCGTTAATACCTTTTGAAACAACTTTAAGTGCATCGATATCAAGACCTGAGTCAATTTCATCAAGGATAGCGATTTTAGGCTCGATCATCATTAATTGAAGAATCTCATTACGTTTCTTTTCTCCACCTGAGAATCCTTCATTTAAATAGCGCTGTGCCATATCCGGATCCATTTCTAATACTTCCATATCAGCATCCATTTTGCGGATAAATTTCATTAATGAAATTTCATCGCCTTCTTCACGGCGAGCATTAATTGCTGAACGTAAGAAGTCTGCATTTGTTACACCACTGATTTCACTTGGGTATTGCATTGCTAAGAATAGACCTGCACGTGCGCGCTCATCTACTTCCATTTCTAAAACGTCTTCACCATCTAAAGTGATGCTTCCTTTAGTTACTTCATATTTTGGATGTCCCATAATTGCAGCAGATAAAGTTGATTTACCCGTACCGTTAGGACCCATTACCGCGTGGAATTCTCCACCTTTTATTTCAAGGTTTACACCTTTTAAAATTTCTTTTCCATCAATTTCTACATGTAGATCTTTAATTACTAAAGTCGAACCTGCCATTCTTATACCTCCAATATTATATAAAGTTTAATAATTCTCATTTTATTCTCATTCTTATATTATAACAAATCTAAACTGAATTCAACATATTGAGTTATTCCCATATAAAACTTCTACACAGGTTCATCCTATTTAGATTTTTTCATATAAGATAATTAAGAATTTTCCCATTTGCACCATGTTGTAATTAATTGTTGTTTTTTAAAAAAATCATTCTGTATAAGAGTCTATACTAGTTGCAATTTAAGTTCAATTACATCGACTCATTTCTTTTAAATCCACCTGCTATTTAACTTTTTTAGCTTTCTCCATTTTAATTTTTTCATACGAGATTCCATTTGCCCGCGAAAAAGAGCTTGCAGCAGTTAGCAGCAAGCTCTTTTTATTATTCTCCTTTAACTGGTAAAACAGCACCTTTATAGTTCTCTTTAATCCAGTTTTGAATTTCAGCTGATTGCAGAACTTCAATTAAGGCTTTAATTTCTTCTCTATTTTCATCACCTTCACGAACAACAACTAAGTTAACATATGGATTGTTGTCCGGTGATTCTAATGCGATTGAATCTTTAGACGGATCTAAACCAGCATCCATCGCGAAGTTTCCGTTAATTAACACTGCATCGCCTTCATCATTTTCATAGGCTTTCGTAAGCATTGCTGGTTCAATATCAGCTTTAAACTCTAATTTTTTAGGGTTTTCAGCGATATCTTCCACTGTTGCAGCTGTTTTCTCAACGCCTTCTTTTAATACAATCAGACCTTTTTCCTCAAGCATTGAAAGCATACGTCCATGATCGGCAACAGAGTTACTCATAATAATTGTCGCTCCATCAGGAAGTTCATCTAATGATTTATATTTTTTTGAATAAACACCAATCGGCTCAATATGAACTCCGCCAATACTTACAAATTTATAGCCATTATCTGCAATTTGCTGTTTTAAATAAGGCTCATGCTGGAAAAAGTTCGCATCAATTGCTTTTTCCTCAAGAGATTTGTTCGGTAATACATAGTCTGTAAACTCAGTAATCTCTAAATCAATTCCTTTTTCTTTTAACAACGGTTTAGCTTGTTCTAAAATCTCGTAATGAGGTACTGGAGACGCTCCAACTTTTAGAGTTTTAGTCTCAGAAGCACCTTCATTCTTTGTTTCATTGCCTTGACTTTCGTTCTTACTTCCCTGATCTCCGCTTCCGCATGCTACTAAAACTGCCGCGAAAACTGCAAAGATCATTGTTAATAATACTTTTTTCAATTTTCTTCCCCCTATCTTTTATCAATTGCTTTAGTTATAATATCCCCAATAAATTGGATGATAAAAACAATAATTAGAATAAAAATAGTCGCGATAATAGTAACTTCTGTATTTCCTCGGTTAAACCCTTCTAAAAATGCAAGGTTTCCAAGTCCGCCAGCCCCAATTGCACCGGCCATCGCTGTATATCCAATAAGAGCAATCGCCGTAACTGTAATACCAGATACTAAAGCAGGCATTGATTCCGGAAGCAACACTTTGAAAATAATGGTACTTGTTTTCGCCCCCATTGATTTCGCCGCTTCAATTACCCCTTTATCTATTTCTCTTAACGCTATCTCTACCATTCTAGCATAAAATGGTGCTGCTCCAATAATTAAAGCTGGTAATGCTGCATTTGCACCTAATATTGTACCGACAATAAATTTAGTAAAAGGTAACAATAGAATAATTAAAATAATAAAAGGTATCGACCTGCCAATATTGACTATTGCACCAATAATAATATTCACGGTTCTGCCAATAACAACAATAATAGGCTTATTTCCCGTAAGATTATTATTTGATGTTAAGAACAGGAGCAATCCTAATATTAATCCTAAAATAAAAGTAGCTATAACTGATAAACCCGTCATATAAACTGTTTCATATGTTGCACTCCATACTTTTTCCCAGTTCACTTCAGGTAATAGCTGTTCAAGCATGAGCTATGACCTCCACTTCTACTCGTTCATTTTCAATAAATTGGAGCACCTTCACAAGCTCATTTTCATCCCCATCAATATGAATAAATAATGTACCGTAAGAACCACCTTGTGTCTGTGATATTTTACCTTGAAGAATATTCACATTCACCTGAAACTTCCGGATAATATTTGTTATTAAAGGCTGTTCCGCCGCTTCACCGACAAACGCTAATTTCAATACTTTCCCACTCGGGTATTGTTCAAGTAAGTGTTCCACTGTTTCATTCGTTCCAAGCGGTTCCGTTACTTGCTGAACGAAACGTTTTGTTATTTGCTGTTCCGGATTTTTAAATACATTAAGAACATCCCCATGCTCAACAATTTGTCCGTTTTCCATTACTGCCACACGATGGCATATTTTCCTAATAACATGCATTTCATGTGTAATCAAAACAATTGTCAAACCTAATCTCTTATTTATATCTACTAATAATTCCAATATAGAATCAGTCGTTTGCGGATCAAGAGCCGATGTTGCCTCATCACATAATAACACTTTAGGATTATTTGCTAACGCCCTTGCAATTCCGACCCTCTGCTTTTGACCTCCACTCAGCTGCGACGGGTATGCATCTTCCCTGCCCTCAAGTCCTACTAGTTTAATAAGTTCGTCCACACGCTTTAATCGCTCATTTTTCTTCACACCGGCAATCTCCAGCGGAAAGGCGATATTTTCCCTGACCGTTCTTGACCATAACAAATTGAAATGCTGAAAAATCATGCTTATTTCCTGGCGTGCTTTCCTTAATTCACGTCCATTTATGCGTTCAATTGTTCGTCCTGCGACATTGACAGAACCACTTGTAGGTTTCTCTAGACCATTAAGCAGACGAATAAGTGTACTTTTCCCAGCACCGCTATAGCCGATAATCCCAAAAATTTCGCCTTTCTCTATTTGTAAGTTTACCGAATCAACTGCTTTGACATTTCCGCTTTTTAATCTATATAACTTTACTACATTACTAAGCTTTATCATCTCGTCACCTCTTCCCTAACAATATTTTATTATACATAAAAAACTTTTCGATTGAAGAAAAAATAAAGAAAATCCAACATTCTCCTGTTATTATTCCTATTTTAAAAAAACTTTCCTAATACATATTATACATACCCGTTTAGTATGATATCAATTTACTATGTTATTAAAATATTGTCAATTATATCTTCATCTTCTAAATTGTTACAAGTTCCTAAATTACATAAAAAGGACACTCCTATTATTAAGAGTGTCGAAATATGAAATCAACAATTATTTCCTGAGAAATATGTCAAACTACGCTATATATTGCTTCAATTTCTCATGCAGATAACCAACAGATTGGAAAGCATATATCTTTTCCTTTAAAATGCCCTTTTCAAAAACTAACAAACAAGGAACACTTTCAATTTCCCAATCCTTCGCTTCAGCTGGAAAGTAGTTTAAATTTATTTCATATATATTTAATGAAGGCATTAGCTCATCAATGACCGTTAACATACGTTTTGCGAGCTGGCATGTACCGCATAAAGGTGTATGCAAATATAAAAATATATTTTCATCTTCATTAATTGCAATCGTTTGCTCGTTCCATTCGATCATAAGTTTCACTAAAACCTTTCTCTATAGAAATTTAGCATTAACATCAATATTTGCACTTAGTAAAACAGCTGCAATATGATAATCGGGAGCCGTTGCTACTTCACGATATGTTTTATCAATATATAAATGCGATGCTTCAGGGAATTCCCGCTTAAATTGCTTTCTAAGCCTTTCACCAGCCCTGTCAGCATCAACTAAAATATAAACATCACGAAGAAACAATTCATCTATTAATTCATCAAGCTTAGCGAGACTTATCGTTCCATTTGTACAAATAATTTCAATTGGCTCATTTACAACACTAAGCACTTTCTCTTTGTCAGATTTCCCTTCCACAATCAGTACTTTTTCAACCTCAACTACCGACATGAACATCACCTATTTTCAAATTAAAAGCATTTATAATAATCTATTCGATCTGCCAGTGTTGTTTCCTTTTCTTAAAAGAAAACGGCTGTTAATTATATGCTAATAGTTAATGTATGGAACAAACCTTATATAATATAGATTTTGGAAATGCTTCAGTTCTTAATAGGCAGAACTTAACTCTCATTTATCATTTTGCTATATTGTTCTGCTGTCATTAAGCTATCAATTTCATTTAAATCAGTCGGTTTAATGACAACCATCCATGCTTTTTCATACGGTGATTCATTGACGAATTCTGGACTGTCATCAAGTTCACCATTCACTTCTATTACTTCACCGCTAATTGGTGCATATAATTCTGAAACTGTTTTTACAGATTCAAGGCTTCCGAAAGGCTCATCAGCTTGAATTACTTTACCGATCTCTGGAAGTTCAACGAATACTATATCACCCAGTTCTGATTGAGCAAATTGAGTAATACCAATTCTTACTTTATCCCCCTCGACTTTTACCCACTCATGTTCTTTTGAATAACGTAATTGTTCTGGCACGCTCATTTCTATTCCTCCGCTTCTTTATAGACAGTGTTAGGTTATTTTCCCCAAACTTCTTGAAATTCTTCTTCTTTAAAACCGACTGTTACTTTATTATTCCCAGCAACAAGCGGTCTTTTTATAAGCATTCCATCTGAGGCCAGCAGCTCAAGCACTTCATCCTCAGACATCTCTTTCAACTTATCTTTTAATCCTAATTCACGATATTTTTTACCGCTCGTATTTAAAAATTTCTTCAGCTCTAATCCACTATTTTCATAAAATGTTTTTAACTCCTCTTTACTAGGGGGAGCTTCTACAATATGTACTGCTTCAAAATCAGCTTGTCTATTTTCTAACCATTTTTTTGCGTTTCTGCAAGTACCGCATTTCGGGTACCAGTATAATTTCAATGACATTTCTTACACCACCTACTCAGTTATTCAATAACTGTATTTTATCATATCAATATAGACATAAGCTATTAAACTTATCCGCTTGAAACTAAACAGCAGACTATCTTTTTAAGACAGTCTGCTTTCTCTTACTATACTGTATATCCCTCATTATTAATAAGTGACTCGGCAATTTTCCTTTTCTTCTCAATCACATTCATCGGTGTATGCCGTATTAATCTGCGTAAAGCAGTAAGCAGCATCCTTAAAGAATCACCGCTTTCCATTGAAATTAATGATTCTTTTGCATCAGCTTCTATTTCATTTATTGCTTCCTGACAAAATACTTGTGTATATAAAATCTTTAGTTTATTCTTTTCATCTCCTGTTGCTGACAGTGCCTTTTCTGTTCTTAAAATGGCTGATTCCATCGCATATATATTGCTGGTAATATCAGCAATATTAACTAATAATTCTTGTTCATCCTGTAGAGATTGACCGTATTTTTGTACTGCTGCTCCTGCGGTGACAAGAGCAATTTTCTTTGCATTTTTCAATAAATATTTCTCCTGATCAAGCAGCCCTTCCCCAGGTTCTTCTGGAATAAACATCATGAGTTCCTTCTGTATCTCCTTTGCTTTTTGAAATAGCGGAAGTTCCCCCTTCATCGCTTTCTTCAAAAAAGTTCCAGGTACAAGAAGACGGTTTATTTCATTCGTTCCTTCAAAAATTCGATTAATACGTGAATCCCGATAAGCTCTCTCTACTTCATATTCAGCCATAAACCCATAGCCTCCATGAATTTGTACAGCTTCATCAGCAATATAGTCTAATGTTTCGGAACCGAATACTTTATTAAGTGAACATTCAATCGTATATTCTGCAATAGACGCTGCAGTCTCCTTAGGATCTTTCAACTGTTCCCTTGACAGACTCCCCATTTTTTCCTCAAATAAACCAACTGTCCGGTAAACAGAGCTCTCCGTTACATATGTTTTCACCGCCATATTTGCGAGTTTTTCCTGAATGAGCGGAAATTTCACAAGCTCTTTTTTAAATTGCGTCCTCTCACTTGCATATTTAACCGAAACATCAATTAATCTTTTAGAAGCACCGATTGTTCCTACAGCCAATTTATAGCGTCCGATATTTAATATATTAAAAGCGATAACATGACCTCTTCCAATCTCTCCAAGCAAATTCTCTTTCGGTACGAGTGCATCTTCTAAAATTAATGTTCTTGTAGAAGATCCTTTAATACCCATTTTCTTCTCTTCTGGACCGGTTGAAACACCGCTGAACTCCCTTTCAACGATAAATGCAGAGAAATGTTCTCCATCTACTTTTGCATATACGATAAATACATCAGCAAAGCTGGAATTCGTAATCCACTGCTTCTCTCCATTTAATACATAATGAGTCCCTTCTCTATTTAATCTCGCAGTCGTCTTCGCACTAAGTGCATCTGAACCGGAGCTTGGTTCTGTTAATGCATATGCAGCAATTTTTTCCCCAGCAGCTAATGATGGTAAGTACTGCTGCTTTTGCTGTTCATTTCCGAAAAAAACGATCGGCAATGTTCCAATTCCAACATGTGCACCGAATGAAAGCGAAAAACTGCCTGCGCGGGCAAATTTCTCTGTAATTAAAGCTGAACTGATTTTATCTAATCCGAGACCGCCATACTCCTCTTGAACATCTGCTCCTAATAAACCGAGCTCTCCTGCCTGCTTTAAAAGCTTGACTGATTTATCGAATTGATGGTTCTCAATATCTTCTAAATGTGGCAGCACTTCATTTCCAATAAAATCTTCTGTCGTTTTCGCTATCATTTTATGTTCATCTGTAAATTGTTCAGGAGTATATATTTGTTCATGCGAAACGTCCTCAATTAAAAAGCTTCCACCTTTAACCGCTTTTTTCATGATTCATTCCCCCAGACTATTTTTAAAGCAGTTCAAATACAGCCGCTGCTCCCATACCTCCGCCAATACACATCGTCACAATACCAAATTGCTCATTCCGTCTTTTCATCTCATGAATTAATGTTAATGTGAGCTTTGTTCCAGTACAGCCAAGCGGATGTCCGAGAGCGATTGCTCCTCCGTTCACATTTACTTTCTCTTCATCTAAACCAAGCTCTCTAATTACTTGTATCGATTGTGAAGCAAATGCTTCATTTAATTCAAATAGTCCAATATCTGATAATTCTAGACCTGCATATTTCAGAGCTTTCGGAACAGCAGCAACTGGACCGATTCCCATTACTTCCGGCGGTACCCCGCCAACAGCAAATGAGCGGAATTTCACAAGTGGTATATATCCTAGCGAACGAGCTTTTTCTGCGTCCATCACCATGACGGCTGCAGCTCCGTCACTCGTCTGACTTGCATTTCCAGCAGTGACAGAACCATCTTTTGCAAATACAGGACGTAAACCTGCAAGCACATCCATGTTCGTATCGCTGCGTACACCTTCGTCTTTTAAAAAGAAAATCTTTCTTTCCTCTAACTTATGGTCAGCATTAATTTCTCGGACTGAAACATCGACTGGAACAATTTCATCAAGGAATTTTCCTCCCTGAATTGCTTTAGCAGCCCTCTTATGGCTTCTTACAGCAAATGCATCCTGATCCTCCCTGCTTACTCCGTACTTTTTCGCTACTTGCTCAGCAGTATGTCCCATGCTCATATAATATTCTGGAGTTTCTTCCGCCAGCTTCACATTCGGTCTAATGACATGGCCCATCATCGGTACAAGGCTCATTGATTCCGCTCCGCCTGCAATAATTGTATTTGCATGGCCAATCATAATTTTTTCCGCAGCGAAAGCAATTGATTGCAGACCTGATGAGCAGTAACGGTTAATCGTAATTGCTGGAACAGTATACGGCAGCCCTGCCAACGCCCCGATTGTTCTTGCCATATTCATCCCTTGTTCTGCTTCCGGCATAGCACAGCCGATAATTAGATCATCAATATCTCCGTTATAATCTCCTGCTCTTCTAAGTGTCTCTTTCACAACCAAAGCACCTAAATCATCCGGTCTTACATTTTTCAATGTCCCTTTCTTCGCTCTGCCTATCGGTGTTCTTGCTCCTGTAACAATGACCGCTTCCCTCACTTTACCCCCTCCATTTCTCTGTTAATTTCTTAAAGGTTTTCCTTTTGTGAGCATATGCTGCATCCGGGCATGAGTTTTTGCTTCTGCTGCTAAACTTAAGAAAGCTTCTCGCTCTAAATCTAATAAATATTGTTCATCAACTTCTGTTCCAAATGATATTTTCCCACCTGCAATAACATATGCCAGCTTCTTCGCAATATGGAAATCATAATCTGAAATATAACCTGATAAGCGCATAGACTGCGCACCAAGCAGCATTGCCGCATATCCTGTCTCGCCAACAACAGGAACCTTCTTTCTTACCGGCGGCTTATAACCAGATTCATATAATGAGAGAACAAGCTGCTTTGCATCATATAATAAATGATCATTATTAATGCTGATTTGATCTTTTTCACTTAAAAAGTACAGATCCTTTGCGTCCGTGGCTGATGTTGATACTTTTGCTGTTGCTACAGTTTCAAAAACTTTGTTTGCAACGGTTTGTAAATCAAATTCCACTCCATCTGGAATGCTGTTTAAACATTTCATATATAATTCTTTATTGCCCCCGCCGCCCGGAATTAAGCCGACACCTGTTTCTACTAATCCAATATACGTTTCACTTGATGCTTGAATTCTGGCTGCAGGTAAACAAATTTCTGCTCCTCCGCCTAAAGTCATACCGAATGGTGCTGCTACAATCGGCTTAGGACTGTATTTTATTTTCATCATTGCCTGCTGGAACTTGCGAACGATAAAATCAATTTCAAATAGGTTGTCATCAAGTGCTTCCATCAGAATCATTCCAAGATTCGCTCCGACAGAGAAGTTTTTCCCTCTATTACCAATGACGAGTCCTTTATAATTTCCTTCTATTTCCTCAACGGCAAAATTAATCATTTGGATGATATCAAAACCGATCGCATTGCTCTTTGAATGAAATTCTAATAAAGCGACCCCGTCTCCTATATCAATCAGACTCGCTCCACTATTTTTCTTTATTACTCGATTTTTTTCTTTAAGTATGTTTAAATTCATTTCCTTATAGTTTTTAACTAGTTTCTCGTATTCCCCATTATGATAGAAAAGGTGTTCATCACCTTCCTTTTTATAAAAACTGTCATAACCCTTTTCAAGCATTTCTCTTATCCAGACAGGCACTTCCTGACCATCAGCCTCCATCTTCTTAATCGCCTTATCGACACCTATCGCGTCCCATATTTCAAATGGGCCTAATTCCCATCCAAATCCCCATTTCATCGCTTGATCGACAGAAACAAGATCATGTGCTATTTCATGCCGTAATCTTGCACAATATAAAAGGGTCGAGCTTATTATTTTCCACAAAAATATAGAAACACGATCTTCTGAATAAACGGTTGTTTTTAGTCTTTCTGTCAACTGCCTCTGCTGCTTAACTGCTTCAATAGAGGAAGAAGTCAATTTTTTAACCTTTTCATAAGAAAAGGACTCTAAATTTAATTGGAGAATTTCCTTGCCCTCTTTTTTATAAAAACCTTGCGAAGACTTGCTTCCCAACCATTTTCTTTTAATCATATCTTCCATAAAGAAGGGGATTTTAAATAATTCTTTCTCTTCCTTCTCTACTTTCTCATAGACATTTTTCGCTACATAACTAAATGTATCAAGACCGACTACGTCTAAAGTACGAAATGTGGCACTTTTCGGACGACCAATAAAAGTACCAGTTATAGAGTCCACTTCGCCAACTGTAAATTTCCCTTTAATCATTTCTTCAATAGTTATAAGAAGACCATATGTTCCTATCCTATTCGCAATAAAATTTGGTGTGTCTTTCGCCTCAATCACACCTTTTCCGAGTACACCCTCACCGAATTTCTTCATAAAAGAAAGTACATCTTTATTCGTATATTTCGTCGGAATTAATTCCAGTAGCTTCATATATCTGGGAGGATTAAAAAAATGAGTGCCGAGGAAATGCTCTCGAAAATCAGGTGAACGTCCGGCAACCATTGCTTCAACCGATACTCCAGAAGTGTTCGAACTAATAATACTTCCTAGTCTGCGATGCTGGTCCACAAGCTCAAATATATGCTGTTTAACAGATAATTTCTCAACAACTGCTTCAATAATCCAATCAGCATGAGCCAGTTTCTTTACATCATCTTCTAAATTTCCTATTTCAATTAAATGTATATTAGACTTTGATGTGAACGGTGCCGGTTTTTCCTTTAATAATCTTTTTAGAGCATTATTTGCAAGCCTATTCCGAACAAGTTCATCTTTAAATGTAAGTCTCTGTTTCTCTTCCACATCCGTTAACTTGTTTGGGACAATATCAAGTAAGAGCACTTGAATTCCAATGTTCGCTAAATGCGCAGCAATTTTAGAACCCATTACTCCAGAGCCGAGAACAGCTGCTTTCCGAATATGGCTGATCATATATACTCCCCTTTCTATACTTGAATGAATACTCATTCATTTTTACTGTTAGAAAAGTAATTTTAGAATCATTTTCGCTATTTAATTAAAATGTTCACTAGTTTATACGATAGGATACAGCATCATTTAAGTGAAGAGAATGGAAGAAAGCCGAACTTTATAAAGTGAAACTTCTATCAG
>NZ_BCVG01000072.1 GCF_001591625.1 Metabacillus fastidiosus NBRC 101226 | reverse complement strand
TTACTGCTCGTTAAGGCTGGGATAAACTTAATGAAGTTACAAGCTTTCAAAATCAACCATTTCAAGATGAAGCATTTTTATCTTGAAGCACTGGTTCCATCTTCACTTCATCTTTTTTTTCAACTGTGACAACAACATTGTCAAATGCAAGCTGGTCTGTTACACCGCCTGCAATATTTAACGCTGGAATGAGGACTGTAGGATCACCGATTGCGGTAATGACGAATGGTGCCGGATACTGATTTCCATCGATCGTAATAACAGGCCCATTACAATAGAAATACGAATCATTCAGCAATCTCTGTCCGTTTATCGCCACCGCATTTGCGCCTGATATGAAAAGTTCATTCACAACCTTTGAAATATGGCTTTCATGAACGATGTAATTATTTACATTTTCACCATCTGGTATGTAAGAAGAATCCTCCAGCGTAATTTCAATGCCGCTGCCGCTAACGCCTACTTCACCGACAAACATCCGATATTTTTCCACATCTTCAACTAAATTAAAGTATACTTGCTTTTGATCTTTTAACTCTTTTTCAAACTCACGGACTTTTTCCTGCTTTTGTTTTAATTCCTTTTGCAGCTTAGCATTACTTTCCTCTTGCTTAATAAGTAAGCTCCGTGTTTCATACTCTTTATTCCACTGTTCTTCGGCAATAGTATTATTCGGTTTTCTCTCTTTTGTCAATTGATAGGAAAAGGAAATTAAAAAACCAAGCACTAGAAAGACGAATGCAAGAATCGCATATTTACCGTTCAGCTTGAGCCTTTTCCTCATCTTTTTCATCTCCCTTATCTTCTATTTTTTCGTGTGATTCAAAATAGGAGCCAACTTCAAGATGAATAACGCCTTTAATATCTGGATCAAGCTCACTAACAATGGATGGATAGATAGCCATTTTCTTCGCAAAAGAACGAACTGTTGCACTTACTTCATACCCATCATTCATATATAAAGTCATATGCCACCGATCTGTTTTAGTCGGGGTATGATGAATTTCTGAAATCGAATTACGAATACTTACTGGAATTTTTAATAATTCCTCTACTAATTCCTTCAGCTCATTCTCCCTTTTCCAATTAATAAGAATCGGGGCATCCGCCGGATGTGTAATTTCCTTTTCATAAAAAATAAATCCATTTTCAAGTACAGAAAAATAACTTTCACCTTTTTCAACATAGGCAATACTTTTGTATTCTTCCACCGTTAAAAATACATAGTTTGGCAATTGCTTCTCGATTGTAACTTTTTTAATTAACGGATCTTTTAATATAGAGCTTTCAACCTCTTTTTTGTTTATACTCCAAAATCCTGTCGTATTGGATAAATGGCTAAGTTCGATAATTTTATCTGTTAAGACAGAACTATTTCCCTTTACCTCAATTTTTGAAACCTTGCTAAGAGAGGATTGAAAATAGATAACGAGCAATATAAGCAGAAAAAAAATCGAAAGAAATGTAATTAATCTGCGATTTGCCTTCTGTTTCCGCTGCTTTTGCAGCTTAGGTATGCGATCTTCTAAAGAAACGACTTTTTTCTCCACTTTTCCCACCCCATTCTAGGGAACAATATATAACTATAAAAAGGAATAAACGGCATATGCATGCCGTTTAAAATTCAAAAACTTTTCATCATTTTTGCATCTTTTATTAGCATTACAAAATAAAGCTGCCCTTATTCCATGTATGTCCCATTATAACATAAAATAGGTAAGGATTGGGTCCGTTTCTTAACTAATTTGAGCCGATAATTTCGACTTCTGTTTCTATCGTAATATCGTATTTTTCTAAAATTTCCTTTTTGATATATTCAATAAGATCTAAAACATCCTTTGCCTTCGCTCCACCGGCATTAACGATAAAATTACCATGCATATCAGACACTTTTGCACCGCCGATTTGGTATCCTTTCAAGCCTGCTTCTTCCACTAATTGACCAGCATAATTTGGCAGCGGATTTCTAAAAATACTTCCAGCACAAGGGTAATTCCACGGCTGTGTATCCCGGCGATAATCTTTATTTTGCTTTAATACTGCAAGAACATCCTCTTTTTTCGCCTGAGACAGCTTTAAAACAGCTTCAAGACAAATTCCAGGTCGTTTCTTTTGCAGGATAGATGTCCGGTATGAATATTCCATCTGCTCATTTGTGAGCCACTCCGTAGTCCCATCTTCAAAGAGAATATGTGCCTTCACAAGAATATTGGACATATCAGAACGGTGCGCACCAGCATTCATATAAACAGCCCCGCCGAGCGATCCTGGAATTCCTGCTGCAAATTCAAGCCCTGAAAAACCTTGGCGGCTAAGAACTGTCGCAAGCTTAACAAGCGAGTATCCGGCACCAACTGTAATGACGTCCCCATCCATTTCTAAATCGTCCAGTCCCTGACCAAGTTTAATGACGACACCTTTCATTCCTTCGTCAGAAACGAGTAAATTCGATCCCCTGCCAATGACGCGAAAAGAGGCATCATGTTCACGGACAATTGTCAGTGTTCTTTTTAGTGACTCTATATTTTTAGGCTCCACAAATATTTCTGCCGGTCCACCAATTTTAATCGTCGTATGATGTGCAAGCGGTTCATTTTCAATCACTTTTCCCACTTCTGCTTCTACTAATTTAGTAAGTAAAGATTTCATAGTCTACCTCCTCCTTGCATTATATGTATTTATTAAGACGAAATTATTTTGAAATATGTTTCATAACATCATAAAGTTTTTTTGCCGCATCGGGAATACCTAATTTTTTGGAAGCTTCGGCCATTTGAGTAAGCCTTTGCTCATTTAATAAAATTTCATCCATTTGCGCTAATAATACTTCTCCATTCAAGGCTTGCTCACTAAGTAAAATTGCCGCATCATGATCGCTTAATGAGCGTGCGTTCACTTCCTGGTGATTTGCCGTTACATATGGACTAGGAATTAAAATACTCGGTAGTCCAAGAGCAGTAATTTCTGCAAGTGACGTTGCCCCTGCCCTCGAAACGATTAAATCAATTCCCGCAAGTACATCTGGCATATTATGAATAAAAGGTTTTATAATAATATTCGGCGGTGAACTCATTTTTTCGATCTTTTCCATCACATTTTTATAATGGACCTCACCTGTTACATAAACGACTTCATAGTCTTTATTCTTTAAAGCAGGAATTATTTGTAAAACAGCATTATTAATTGCTCTCGCCCCACGGCTTCCTCCAAAAATAAGGACAGATTTTTTCCCGTTTGTAAGACCTAGACTTTCCTTCCCTTTTTTACCGTCAGCACCGATTACTTCGGATGCACGTGGATTTCCTGTTAATACGACTTTATCGGTTGGAAAATATTTTTCTGCTTCTGAAAAGCAAATCGCTACTTTATCCACATACTTAGCTAGAAATTTATTCGTTATACCTGGCAAACTATTTTGTTCATGAACGATAGAAGGAATACCTAATTTCGCGGCAGCATAAACGACAGGTCCACAAACATATCCGCCTGTACCAATAACGACATCCGGTTTAAATTGCTTCAGCATTTTTTTGCTGTCGTTCACACCTTTTAAAAAGCGAATCACTGTTTTTATATTATCTAAAGATAGCTTGCGCTTAAAACCTGTAATTTCAATTGATTGAAATGGGATTCCAGCTCTTTCCACAATCCCTTTCTCAAGCCCTTTTTCAGTCCCTATATATAAAAACTCAATGTTTTCATCATTTCTCTTCATTTCATTAATAAGTGCGAGCGCAGGATAAATATGACCTCCTGTACCTCCACCACTTACGACAACTTTCATTTCGGGCCCCCCAATTTTATTTAATTGTAAACATTATTGACCCTGTTATATTCAACAGGGTCAATTAATTATATTATAGCGGAAAAACAAGCCATTCTCATAGAGGAAAATGACATATTTCTAGCAATTTTCATACTGAGCTAATAACGAGAATATCTGCTTATATTCAACAATACCCCAATCGCCATAAGCATAAGTGTTAATGAAGATCCTCCATAGCTCAGTAACGGCAAAGTGATTCCGGTTACTGGCATCAGACCGATAACAACACCAATATTAATCATTACTTGAATAGCGACCATCGTAATAATACCAATTGCAAGGAAACTTCCGTAAAGATCTGGTGCACCGAGCGCAATCCTCACACCGCGCCAAAGCATGAGTGCAAATAGAAGCAGAATAAAAGACCCTCCGATAAATCCGAGCTCCTCTGCTAAAATAGCGAAGATAAAATCTGTCTGCGGCTCAGGTAAATAGAAGAACTTCTGCCTGCTTTGACCGAGACCAAGTCCAAAAAGCCCGCCCGGACCAATTGCATATAATGACTGAATAATTTGGAATCCGCTTCCCAAAGCATCTTCCCACGGATCTAAAAACGATGTAATCCGTTTGATTCGATAAGGCGCTGATATAACTAAACCAGCAAACCCGACTATGCCGATCAAACCAAGACCGACGAAATGGCTTATTCTCGCACCGGAGACAAATATCATCACGATACAAGTTCCGACCATAACAGTTCCTGTCCCAAGGTCTGGCTGAAGCATAATCATTCCGAAAGCGAGAAAAACGAGACCTAAAGAAGGAAAGAGCCCTTTTTTAATCGTCGTTATCTTCTTCTGATTTTCTGATAAAAACTTCGCTAAAAAAGCAATCATCGCAAGCTTCATAAATTCAGACGGCTGAATCGAAAACGCACCGACGCCAATCCAGCTTCTTGAACCGTTTCTTTCCATACCAATCCCTGGAACGAGAACGATAATAAGTAAAAAGAAACAGATGATAACAAGCACTTTCGCCCATGTCCGCCATGTCCAATAATCTATATTCATTAAGAAAAACATAGCAATAACACCGACGCTTGCGAATAATAGCTGTCTTTTGGCAAAGAAAAATGAATCATCAAATTTATACGTTGCCCACACCGCACTAGCACTGTAAACCATAATAAGTCCTACTGTTAAAAGGAGCAACGTTAAAATTACTAATATGAAGTCTGGTGTAGACCTTTTTTGTGTCAACGCTAATACACCCCGGTTTCTTAGATTAAGGGCTGTTTTAATCGACACAAAACTGCGTACAAGCCCTTACTTAAGCTTATGCACAGCGTTTATAAACATGTCTCCTCTTTCTTCAAAAGTTTTATACTGATCCCAGCTTGCACAAGCTGGAGAAAGTAAGATGACATCTTCTTCATTTGAAGCATCAAACGCCGCATAAACCGCTTGTTCCACATTATCGACACGTTTTATTACTTCTATTCCGGATTCCTTTGCAATCCTCTCTAGTTTAGGCGCTGTTTCTCCAAACGTAATGAGAGTTTTTACATTTTTTAAAGAAGGCTTTAATTCATCAAATTCATTACCCCGGTCAAGTCCGCCGGCTAATAAGATAGTTGGTTTTGTAAATGCTTGAAGTGCTTTTGTCGTTGCTAATATATTCGTTGCCTTTGAGTCATTGTAGAACTTTCTTCCTTCTACTTCACCAACGAATTGCAAGCGATGTTTCACACCTGAAAAAGTCGTTAAAACATGACGGATTGCCGTATTATTAACACCATATATTTTCACAGCTGCAATTGCAGCAAGAATATTTTCAAGATTATGCTTTCCTGGCAAAACAATCTCATCTATATTAATGATTTTCTCTTCATCCATGAAGAGCGTGTCATCTTTTATATACGCACCTTTACCTATGTTTTGTGATGCAGAAAAATAGATAAGTTTCCCATTTGATTTTTCAGCCAGTTCACACACTTCTTTATCATCATAATTAACAATCGCAAAGTCTTCATTCGTCTGATTCTCGAAAATTTTTCCCTTCGCTTCGGCATACTCTTTTCTCGTACCATGATAATCTAAATGTGCATCAAAAATATTTAACACAAGAGCAATTTTCGGATTAAACTCGATCGTGCCCATAAGCTGGAATGAAGAAAGTTCCATAACAACGACTTCATCATCCTTAGCTTCCTTTGTTACCTCACAGGCAACCGTTCCGATATTTCCAGCGATAAGAGCCTTAGAGTGATTCGCTTTTAACATTTCATATATTAAAGTTGTTGTTGTCGTTTTCCCATTCGAACCTGTTATACCGATAATTTCTGCTTCAGAAATTTTATAGCTAAGTTCTACTTCCGTAATAATCGGGATTCCTTTTAGTACAGCTTTTTCAATTAACGGATTAGAATAAGGAATACCCGGATTTTTGACGATGAGATGAACATCTGCATCTTCAATCAAAGAAAGCGGGTGTCCCCCGCCAATGACCTCTATACCAAGGCTTTCTAATTCCTGTACTGCTGTATCTTCTTTTTTCGCCTTTAAATCATTTACTGTCACATTCGCTCCAAGGCTTTTTAATAATTTTGCTGCTGCCAGACCGCTTTTTGCCAGTCCAATAACTAAGACATTTTTATGTACATATTCTGTCATATTTCTCACCTATAACCACACCTCAATATAAATTCCGAGCACTGCAAAGATTAGTCCTACCGTCCAAAATGTGACGACTACCCGCCATTCTGACCAGCCAATAAGTTCATAATGATGGTGAAGCGGACTCATTTTAAAAATACGTTTTCCTGTTGTTTTAAAAGATATAACTTGAATAATAACGGATAATGTTTCAATAACGAATACGCCGCCGATTAAAGCAAGTAAAATTTCCATCTTCGTTAAAATCGCAATTGCTACAATTGCTCCCCCAAGTGCAAGTGACCCGGTATCCCCCATAAATACTTTTGCAGGATGAGCATTGAAAACGAGAAAACCTAGAACAGCACCTACGACAGCGACAGAGAAAAGAGCTACATCATATTGCATCGTATTCCATGCAAGAATTGCAAATGCACCGAAAGCAATTGCCGCTGTTCCTGATAATAAACCGTCTAGACCATCTGTTAAGTTAACTGCATTGGAACCGCCAACTAAAAGGAAAGTAACTAAAACAAGATAGCCCCATCCTAAGTCAATTGACCATTCTGTTCCAGGGAAACCGATTTCTGTAGAAAAGCCGAACTGCGTGTAAACAATATAAAAAATAACAGCAATAATGACCTGGCCGAGCAGCTTTTGTCTTGATGTAAGACCTAAATTCCTTTTCATGACAACTTTAATAAAATCATCTAAAAATCCGAGCAGCCCATACCCAACTGTTACGAAAAGAAGTAAATACATTTCTACACTCATTTCGGAAAATTTCCCTGTCATGACAATTGTCGTAATAACAACTGATAAAATAATCATGACCCCGCCCATTGTTGGAGTTCCTGATTTTTTTTGATGAGACTGAGGCCCTTCCTCACGGATACTTTGACCAAATTTTAACCGTCTTAAAAACGGGATAATAACTGGAGAAAGTAAGACACTTATTAAAAATGACATTAAAATTGTGAAAATAATAACTTGTTCAAGCATGCTTCACTTCCTCCTCCCTAACCATGATTACGTCATCATCATATGAAGATGCCCCATAAATATGTTTTTCTCTTTTTAATTCATTCATTTTAAACTCTCTTTCTCCCTATTATACTTTTATGGAAAAGGGACGGAGCCTAGAAACTCTATCTATTTCGCCCACGCCGCCTTCATTTGATTATATTGTACAAAGGCCGGAACCTATGTCTATTTTAAGATCGCATTACGTTTATCTTGTAACTATTCTCACTTATTTAGTTCACTGATCGCTTTTAATGCAACTTCCCGATCATCAAAATCAAATACTTCTTTCCCAATCTGCTGATATGTTTCATGACCTTTACCAGCAATTAATACGACATCATTCTTTTTCGCATTCTTTATTGCGAACGAAATAGCCTCTTCACGGCTTAAAATGGAATGATAATGTTTATTTAAAACGCCTGCTTCCATATCTTTTAAAATCATGCCTGGATCTTCACTGCGCGGGTTATCTGATGTAAAAATCGGTTCATTACTATGCTCTGCTGCAATTTGTGCCATAAGTGGACGCTTCGTTTTATCACGATCACCCCCGCAGCCAACGACACAGAAAATATCTCCTTTTGCAAATTGCTTAATCGTTAAAAGTACATTTTCAAGACTGTCTGGTGTATGTGCGTAATCAACAATTACTGTGAAATCTTGTCCGCCATCAACAAGTTCAAATCTTCCGCGCACTCCTTCTAATTTCTCAATTGCCCTTACAATTGTATCGAGATCGATATTAGAAGCAAGAGAAGCACACGCTGCAGCTAAAATATTGTAAATGCTGAACTTCCCAGCCATGTTCACGCTAACTGTACGTTTCTCTCCAAAGGCAATAAGATCGAATGTCGTTCCGTTTGACGTCATCGTGATATTATTAGCCATTACATCTGCCTTATGATCAATTCCATATGTTAAAACTTTTGCAGCAGTCATTTTAATATATTCATCACACACTGTTTCATCACGATTTAAAACAGCAAATTTCGGCTTGTTAACATTAAAATTATTACCCAGCTGTGCGAATAAAAGTCCTTTTGCCTGCTTATAAGCTTCCATTGTATGATGATAGTCCAAATGATCCTGTGTCAGATTTGTGAAAACAGCTACATCAAAATCACAGCCATGGACACGACCTAAGTCAAGTGCGTGAGAAGAAACTTCAATCATTGCATTTGTTACACCTTTATCCCGCATTTTACGAAACGTTTTTTGCAAGGTTAAGCTTTCAGGCGTTGTATTTTGCACCGCCTCTTGTTCATCACCAATTTTTATGTACATCGTCCCAATTAATCCGGTTTTCTTATGTGCTTCTGCCATGATTTTTTCAATAATATGTGTTGTCGTCGTTTTTCCATTCGTTCCTGTTACTCCGATTAAATGGAGTTCTTGTGTCGGCTGTCTGTAAAAAGCATCAGCTAAACGCGCCATTGCTCTTTTCGTATCGTTTACGATAATAACTGGTACATTTACTTGCAGAGGTTTTTCCGCAAGTATTACAACAGCCCCTTTTTCAACTGCTTGATCTGCATAATCATGGCCATCAACTGTGTAACCGTCAATACAGACAAAAAGGCTTCCTTCCTTTACTGCACGAGAATCCATTTCAATCGATGTAATTTCAATATCTTCTTCTATTTTTAATAATGGCTCATGTAAGTATGTAAGGAGTTCATTTAACTTCATCTCCACCAAATCCTCTCGTTATCTAAGTTGACTTAATCTAAGGAAGAATTAAAGTATTATTATGTTTCCATTTAGTTCTTATTTTATCTCAACTAAGGAAAAAGAGCTATCACTTCCTAATGAAAAACTGTAAAAAGCATGGCATAGTTGTTATGCCATGCTTCTTCTTACCATTTATTCATTTTTCTTACTTCCTAAATAAAGCCTTAATGTCGAGCCTTCATCCACTTTAACACCTTCCTGTGGTGACTGCTGCACAACGATATCTCCTTCACCAGAAACATCAATATCCAAATTAACAAGCTGCTCCGCAAGCTCTTGCTTCGTCAACCCTATAACATTCGGTACTTCCACTTTCTTTTTGTCTAAGTAATTATACTTTTTATCAATTTGATCTTTACTAGGTTTCACACCTAGCTCAGGAAGAATATCTCTCATAATATTCCCAACGATTGGTGCTGCTACCTGGCCCCCGAATTGAACGGTCCCTTTCGGATTGTCAACAGCGAGATAGACGACGACTTCCGGATTATTGGAAGGTGCAACTCCGATAAAAGAAACGATATGATTATTCTCCATATATCTTCCATCTTTTACCTTCTGGGCTGTACCTGTCTTCCCTCCCACACGGTAGCCTTCAACAAAA
Organism: Metabacillus fastidiosus NBRC 101226; assembly: GCF_001591625.1. Lineage (GTDB taxonomy): Bacteria > Bacillota > Bacilli > Bacillales > Bacillaceae > Metabacillus > Metabacillus fastidiosus. The sequence goes on along the minus strand of NZ_BCVG01000072.1, from coordinate 10,252 downwards.
GCTTTTCCACCCGTCCCTTGTGCAACGACGCTTTCTAGTGCATAGCGGATTTGCTTTGATGTTTCTTCAGAAATAACTCTCTTTTTCGCTTGTGGTGTCGTCTTGCTAACAACTTTATTTGTAGCGGGATCAATCCATTCTTTTGCAATATATGGGGTGTAAAGAATACCCCCATTAACCGCTGCCGACACTGCTGCTACTTGCTGGATCGGCGTAACTGATACTCCTTGACCAAAAGCAGTTGTCGCTTGTTCAACTGGTCCAACTCGGTCGATATTAAAGAGGATTCCCCTTCCCTCTCCCTGCAGGTCAATTCCGGTTTTCTGACCAAAACCGAAGTCTTTAATATATTTAAATAGCTTCTCTTTTCCCAGTCGGTCCCCAAGCTCGACAAACCCTGGGTTACAAGAGTTTTGCACAACCTCTAAAAATGTTTGGTGGCCATGGCCCCCTCTTTTCCAGCATCTTAATGTTGCACCCTCTACTTTCACAAAGCCCGGGTCATTAAAAGTATCTCTTTCTAAATCAACTTTCTTTTCTTCAAGAGCTGCCGCAAGTGTAATAATTTTAAAAGTAGAACCGGGTTCATACGTACTCCAAACAGGTAAATTGCGATTGTAAACTGTCGGATCTACATTTTTAAAATTAGCAGGATCAAAGCCCGGCCTGCTTGACATTGCTAAAATTTCTCCATTATTCGGATTCATTGCAATCGCAATAATTCCATCTGCTTTGTATTTCGCCTGTGCATTATCTAACTCACGCTCAATAATTGTTTGCACACGCGAGTCAATCGTCAGTTTTAAATTCAGTCCATCAACAGGTGCGCTATAATCATCCGCTTCATTAGGCATTCGCCGTCCTTTTGCGTCAGAGTAAAACTTCACATAGCCTTTTTCACCTTTTAAATATTCATCATAATATGATTCAAGCCCTAATAATCCCTGATTATCAATCCCAGCAAAACCGAGCACATGGGAGAGATAATTCCCAAATGGATAATGCCTTTTTGAATCCTCGGCAATATACACACCTTTTAGACTGAGAGCCCGTACTTCATTCGCCTTTTCATGGCTTATTTTCCTGCCTTCAGGATTAATCTTAACGCTCATTTCCTTTTTCGTAATATGCTGATATGCTTTTTCCTTTGACATATTTAAAACCGCTGCAAGCTTCTCAGCCGTGTCAGCTGGATTTTCAATTTGCCTTGGTACGATGTAAATCGTCGGGGCACTTTTATTCGTTGCAAGCTCTACACCATTGCGGTCTAAAATTTCTCCCCGCTCTGGTTCAAACGGAATATTACGGCTCCATAAATCTTTCGCTAACCCAGTTAACTTATTACCGAGGTAAAATTGAACATAGCCTAAGCGGATGTCAATGATGAGAAAGATAATAAGACCAAATAGCAAAGTTAATGCTAGACGTTTTCTAACAGTAACGTTCGATACGCGCATATAGTTAAACTCCCCCTCGTTAAGGCTCGTTCAAATATATGCTTGTACAAAAGTCAGTAGAACTAATTTTCCTCTGCTTGCTGTTCCTGTTCCTCTTTCTCATCTTCTTCTTTTTCTTTTGGCAATTGATCTTTTAATTGAATAACGAGTTTATCACCTTTTTTAATGACAGAACCTTTTTTGATCGTTTGTTTCGTAACGAATCCGTGACCATTTGATTCCAGCTCTAATTCTAATAAATTTGCAAGTTTCATAACATCTCGTTTAGACCAGCCTATTATATCAGGCATTTTTACTTTTTCGGATGTTTGTATTAAAACTTTTTCATTTGCAATGATACTTGTTTTTGCTTCAGGAAATTGATCAATAATTTTATCGCCATCTCCGAGTACAACAATATTGAAATTTTTCTCTTTTACTATTTCTGATGCTTCTTTCAATGTTTTTTCACGAAGCAATGGTAATGTTTCACCAGTTTCTACTTTATTAGCCTTCTTATCCTTTTCTGTCGGCTTAATCTGCAAGTATTGCAGGCTGTTTTTCATGACCGTATTAAAAATCATCGACACTGGTGTAGAACCTGCTTGACCATTTAATTTTGGTTGCTGAATTCCAACATAGACAATTAATTGAGGATCTTCCTTTGGAGCCATTCCAAGGAAAGAGAAAACATGATTGTCATTTCCTCTTAAATAGCCATTTGGACCATCAGCAATTTGTGCCGTTCCTGTTTTCCCAGCAACATCATAGCCTTCTATTTGGAATGGTTTTCCTGTTCCATGCTCCCCACTAACAACTGTTTCTAATATATCGAGCACTTTTTCTGATGTCTTTTTAGAAATCGGCTGGCCGGCAACTTCAGGCTTATGCTGTTCAACAATTTTTTCCTTATCAATATCAACAATTTTATCAATAACATATGGCTTCATCATTTTCCCACCATTTGCAATCGCCGTTGCAGCCTGAATTTGCTGAATTGGCGTAACGGCTGTTGCCTGTCCGAACGCACTTATCACTTTATCAAATTCTGTATTTGAATTCAGCACTGTTTTTGCTTCGTTCGGCAAATCAATACCTGTCTTCTTATCAAATCCAAACTTAGAAAAATATTCATACAAACGATCTGTTCCTAATAATTCTTTTCCAATAATAGAAAAAGCAACATTTGATGAGCGCTGAACACCTTCATTAAATGAAATAGAGCCCCAGCCGCTCTTATTATGATCCTTTATTAACGGTGCCCTTTTACTTGCCATATAAGAACCTGATGAAAAAAAAGCATTCCCATTATAAACACCCTCTTCAATCGCTGCTGCCAGCGTGAAAATCTTCATCGTGGAACCTGGTTCAAATGGGTAGGACACAACATCATTATAATAATAATTAATGTTCCGCTTATTAGGGTCAAAACTCGGGCGTTGCCCCATCGCAAGAATCTGTCCTGTTTTTGGATCAGCAACGACAGCAATCACTTTTTCCGGCTTATACTGCTTCGCTACTTCATTCATCGAATCTTCTAGAAATGTTTGAATTTTTTGATCAATGGTCAAATAAACATTATCACCATTTTTTGGAGCGACAATCTCTTCTTTCCCATTCGGAAGCTTCCAGCCTTTTTGATCACTTTCATAACGTAAATAACCGTCTTTTTCCTGTAAATACTTTTCAAGACTTTTTTCTATCCCGAACATCCCAATTGTTTCACCAGTATCAATATCTTTTTGGGCATATCCGATTAAATGAGAAGCGAAGGTTCCATTTGGATAAAATCGTTTTTTATCGCGAATAAATGTAATTCCTTGAAGTTTAAGATCATCAATTTTCTGTTTTAAGGTCTGACTGATATCACGGCCATTCGCCCCAAATTCCACTTGCTTTGCGTCTTTCTTTAAAATTCTTTCAACCTCTTCTTCCTTCATTCCAATTAGAGGAGCTAATTTTTCAGCTGTTTCCTCAGGATTTACAACATGCTCTCCCTTTAATTTTTTATCTAGGATAGCAATAAGTTTATAGGAAGAAGTATCTTCAGCAATCGCTTCACCGTTACGGTCTAATATTTTCCCTCGGTAAGCTTCAAGTGTTTTCGTTCTGCTGTACATCTTTTCTGCACGTTCTACCAATGCTTCGCCATGTACTTCCCCTGTCGCCTGAATATAGAAAAATCTCGCGAATACGATAAAAAAGAGCACAGCAAATATTAATGATAATATTGCGGCTCCTCTGTTTATATTTTTATTCTTTATCACCGGTCTCATCTTCATCAATCCTGTACGTTTCTTACTTTATTTTCGTCTAGTTTAAGTCCTAATTCTTTTGCCTTTTCCCAGATGCGTTCAGGTTTACTAAGCTCTTCTACTTGAACATGAAGATCATTGTTCACTTGTTTCTGAGTTTGAATTTCCTTCTCCATTTTTTGAATTTCGACATTCGTTTGATACGTTTGAAAGCTGTTGGCGATTATATTAATTGCTCCAATAAGCAAGAATAAAGCAAATACAATAAGCAGTACTTTCTCACCTAAAGTAATTGTTGCACGTCTTTTGACAACAACTGTCTGCTGTACTGGTGCCTGCCTTAGTTTTTCCTGACGTACCTCCTGAATTTTCGTCGCTAAATTACTCATTATGTTGAAAACCCCCTTTTAAATCATGTTAACTTCTCAGCAATTCGAAGTTTTGCTGATCGCGCCCGGTTGTTATCCTCTATCTCTTCATCTGAAGGTAAAATAGGTTTCCTCGTAATCAGCTTTACTTTCGGTTTATATTGTTCAGGTATCATTGGTATATTTCTCGGAAGTTCAGGTAATTCAGAAGCTTGCTTAAACGTCGTTTTGCAAATTCGGTCCTCAAGCGAATGGAAAGTGATGACGCTTACTCTTCCAGCTGGCGCCAGAAGTTCAATTGCTTGCTCAATTGCCTCTTCAAATACCTTCAACTCATCATTTACCGCTATTCTAATCGCTTGAAACACTCTTTTTGCAGGATGGCCGCCTTTTCTTCTCGCAGGGGCAGGAATTGCATCTTTTATTAGCTCTACTAACTCCCCCGTAGTTTGTATCGGCTTAGTTGCCCGAAATGTTTCGATTTTCCTAGCAATTTGTTTAGAAAACTTTTCTTCTCCATAGCGGAAGAAGATTTTTACTAGATCCTCATATGGCCACTCATTGACAACATCATAGGCACTGATAGATGCATCACGGTCCATCCTCATATCAAGCGGAGCATCATGATGATAGCTAAATCCTCTTTCAGGTGTATCTAATTGCGGAGATGAGACGCCTAAATCAAATAAAATTCCATCTACTTTATGAACACCATGTTCTTCCAATCTTTCTTTTAAAAAGCGGAAATTACTTTTTATAAAAGTTACCTTTTCTAAATGAGGCTGAAGTTTTTCTTTTGCATGATTAAGTGCTGCATCATCCTGATCAAAAGCAAATAACCGGCCTCCATCTCCAAGCTGTGATAATAAGTATTCACTGTGACCGGCTCCTCCAAGGGTGCAATCGACATATGTACCATCACTTTTCACATTTAGTCCATCAACTGTTTCTTCTAGTAAAACTGTTCTATGTTTAAACATCGTTGTAACCACCTTCAAATCGTTTTCATTGTTTAGCTTGTCCATTTTTCCGTCCGGAATTAGAAATCAAAATCAATCATGTTTTCAGCAATTTCTTCAAATGATTGCTCCTGCTCTTTTACGTATTCATCCCAGATAGGTTTGCTCCACAACTCAATCCGATTTGAAACACCGATCACGACACATTCTTTTTCTAGTTTTGCATATTGCATAAGCGGTGCGGAAATATTAATTCTTCCTTGTTTATCAAGCTCACATTCCATCGCACCAGAAAAGAAAAATCGGGTAAAAGCACGAGCGTCTTTTTTTGTTAGCGGGAGTGTCTTTAATTTCTCTTCTATTTGCCGCCATTCCGACAGCGGATAACCGAATAAACATTTATCAAGACCTCGTGTAAGGATGAACACCTCTCCAAGTTCCAAACGGAATTTAGACGGTATGATCATGCGACCTTTAGCATCGATCGTATGTTTGTATTCTCCCATGAACATACCAAGGTCACCACTTTCTCCCACTTCTCTCCACCTCTTATTTTACACGCTTTATATATAAAAAAAAACCCTGTAACAACAGGATTTATTAAAAAGTTTTATTTAAATTTTGACAATTTTATGCCTATCATTAAAGGTATATGACAAATTAGTCAATTCCACTACAAAATCCGTACCGAATTTGTTTAAAAAGTAATAAATATTCCATATTCTCTCTTGTAGTTGTCCATTCGGTTTCAATGCATTTTCAATACGGCGATATTTAGAAAGCTCTACTTCATTTTGCTCTTTCACTCTTCTATCAACTACTTTCGTTAGAAAATCCAATTGATTTTCAATTAAAAAAGCATTCTTTTGAAGCAATGGTTCAAGGCTCGGATCAATAGTTAGAGCTGCCTGTTTTAATTGGCGATGAATCGCTCCAATCTCTTTTTTTGCTCCATCGACTAACGGCTTCATCTCAACCGGAGTATGAGCATGCAAATAAGCTTCCCTTGCCCCTTCTGTTCCTCTTTCAAGCACTTCTTCTAAACTTATATCAAGTTCCTTCATATCTCTTTCAATACTGCGCTCTAAAATCGTAATATTTAATCTTGGCACGACAGGCGGCATCTCATAACCAAATAATGAAAATACCTCTTTTAATTCTGCCCAGTATGTTATTTCTCCAGGACCTGCAATAAAGGCGAGCGTCGGAAACAGAAACTCCTGCATAAGCGGCCTTGTTACAACATTATTGCTGAATCTCTCAGGTGATTCAGTAACTAGTTTGATTAACTCTTCTTTAGAAAATACAAGACCTAAATCCTCAACTTTGAATTCATTTTCACTACATCGGTCCATTAAATATCGCTCACCATCATGATGATAAAAAAGATTAGCACTTTCCTCTTTCATCTCAATGATCGGCTTATAGCCATATTCTCTCATACAATCCTGTTTTTTTTGAACTGCCTGTCCTACTGCACTGTTCTTCTCAATTATTTCAAAAAAACAATTCTTTTCAAGTTCACGTAAACGGTGATCACCGGAATTAATTAGAACAAGACCTTCATCTTGAAACATTTCTAAAATAAGTTCCTCAAAAACTTGGACGAAGGAATCAGCTCGGCTCGTACATTTTTCTATTTGTTCAAGCAATCTATTCGTAAAATCAGTTTCACCATACGTTTCGATAATCTCCTTTGTCCAATTTACGAATGTTCTATCGTTAATCTGAATATCAGAAACAGGCAGTTTTTTTAAATAATCAAGCTCATGTTTCATTGCTCTTTTCTTGATAAGTTTATTTTCTGAAACGAAAACATGATTTATTTCTGCAAAATCATGATCTTCACCAGCGATCCAAAAGACAGGAATGACCGGAACATTAAGTTTCTCTTCTTGCTCACGGGCAAGAACAAGTATCGATATAACTTTATGAATCGTATACAGCGGACCTGTTAAAACACCTGCCTGCTGTCCGCCAATAACAACGACACTATTTGGATCACGCAATCTTTCCATATTTTCTATCATTTTCGGATATCTTTTAGCAAATCTCTCTGAATATCCTTTTAAATAATCTACTAATTGGTCACGTTTAAACGAACGTCTCTTTATATCTTCAATCCGCTTAAAGTAAACGTTCTCATCATGAATATTATATGAAAAAAATAACTCATTCGGTAATTTATTTTTATGTAAATCATTCACAAAAGTGTTTGAAGATTTCAGGGAGAGTTCAACAATCTCCATATTATGTAACTTCCTTTCTGCGTATGTTGCTGATTGCCATGTTTTTCACAACCTAAAAAAGTATAGCATTTCCATATCAAAAGCGGAAGTGACTTGCTCAGCCCAGACAAGCATAAGGCAGGTCAGAATAGAAGGTGTTCTTTACCTTCAATTCTGAAATGACTTATGACTCGAGCAGCTAGCCGCTGAAGCTAGATGTCAAACAAGTAGAAAAGCCCCAACAAGCATAAGACGATTTCGAATAGAAGATTGCGTTTTATCCTCAATCCGAAGACAGCTTATAACCCTAACATCCAGGCTCCTAAGCTGAATGTTATCAAAAACGTGTCAGTTGCCATTTAGTTCTCCTGCTCTAATCCCTTCACAGCATAATATACGAAAGTTAAATAAGGAACAGCTTTTTTCATCTTCTCTGCTTTTTCTAGTAAAGAACCTATAATTGCATCAATTTCCGTTGGCCGTCCTTCTTTTATATCTTTTAGCATAGATGATTCATTTTCAGCCGTTTTCTTACAAATGGAATTTACATGATTCCATAAAGAAGCCTCCCCCTTCTTAAAAGGAAATAAGCAGTATACTTCTTTGAAAATTCGCTCCATTAAAAGTTGATAATCTTTATTTTTGAATAATGCTCCATTTTTACAGCGAAGTAAAGCAGTTAATGGATTGATTGCCGCATTTACAATTAGCTTCTCCATTAGCAGTTCATGAAAATCATTTTCTATTTTAAATAAAAAATATTCATCTTCGTTTTCAAAAACTTTATGTACATAGCTTTCTCCATGGACAGCTGCAAGCTTCGTCACACCGACACCAGTATGGCAAACAGTCCGTTCATCTATTTTTAATGCTCCATGTTCAACAATACCGACAAATAGTTCATGCTTAGAAAGTTCAGAAAAAAATTCGAGATGTCCAATTCCGTTTTGTAAAAATATAATCGTTTTCCGGGGCATCTCTTTTAATTTCTGAACGATAGGTTTAAGCTGATATTGTTTTACTGCAATAAATAAAACCTCTTCCCCGTATGTTGGTTTTGCGGTCGCTTTTAAAGAAGTTGTTAAACTCTCTGTATTAAAAGTAAGCTCCATTCCTCGCTCATTTAACAACTGCGCTCCGCTCTCCCTTCTCGTATAAACATTTATTTCATGATGCTTCCCTAAATAATGAGCAAATAATAAGCCGATCGCTCCTGAGCCGATAATACCGATTTGCACAACATTTCACCATGCCCTCTTTGTAATCTTACTTTTATCCCAACCTTAACGGAACACATACTAATTTCACCACGTCACGCGAGCAACGTATGTGTGTCCCGTATCCTGCGTGCCTTACCTAACAATCAGTGAAGGGTGTACAAAAACCTCCACTGATAGAAGTTTCACTTTATTTTAAAACAAATTTTCTTCATTTGTAAAAGATGGACGCTTAAACCGGATAAACAGGGCGCTTCCTTTCACTAAAGGAAAGACTCTTTCTTTCATAGACAGAAAAACGATTAATCAGCTCGGCTCTAAGCAAATTTGGTGCAACAATATCATCAACGATCATTTCAGAAGCAAGTTTATAAATATCAAGATGTTCTTTATATTCTTCCTGTTTTTCTCTAATAAATTGACTCTTTTCCTTTGGATCTTTTAATTCAGCAATTTTATTTGCATAAACGGCATTTACAGCCGCTTCAGGTCCCATCACCGCAATTTGTGCTGTCGGTAAAGCGAGACAGCAGTCAGGCTCAAATGCTGGTCCTGCCATCGCATAAAGTCCTGCACCATATGCTTTTCGAACGATCACAGAAACTTTTGGAACTGTTGCAGAACTCATCATTGCAAGCATCTTCGCCCCGTGGCGAATAATGCCTGCCCGTTCAACATTTGTACCAATCATAAATCCAGGTACATCAGTGAGAAAGAGAATAGGAATATGGTAGGCATCACATAAGGAAATAAATTTCGCAGCCTTGTCGGCAGAATCAATGAATAGGACACCACCTTTTACTTTCGGCTGGTTCGCAATAATACCGACTGTCTTCCCATCCAATCGTGCTAAACCGGTAATGAGTTCCTTTGCAAACAACTTTTTTATTTCAAAAAAACTGTCCTCATCAATGATGGTATCAATACATTCATACATATCAAATGGAATATTTTGATTCTCAGGTATAATATCAGCAAGTTTTTTTCCTTCTTTTGGTGAAACACTATCTATTTGACAAGGCTTCTCCATATAGCTTTGCGGAAAATAGGATAAATAACGTCTTGCTTTTGCTATTGCCTCTTCTTCTGTTCCACAAAGAAAATCACCGCATCCACTTACAGAACAATGCATTCTCGCGCCACCCATTTCTTCTAGCGTTACCTTCTCTCCGATCACCTTTTCTGCCATTCGTGGAGAACCTAAATACATAGAAGCATTTCCATCGACCATAAAGACGACATCGCAAAATGCTGGAATATATGCTCCGCCAGCAGCAGATGGTCCAAAAAGCAGACATATTTGTGGAATCATTCCTGATAATTTCACCTGATTATAAAATATCTTCCCCGCACCGCGCCGGTTTGGAAACATATCAATTTGATCCGTAATTCTCGCCCCTGCTGAATCTACTAAATAAAAGATCGGTACTTTCATTTTCTCTGCTGTCTCTTGCATCCGGATTATTTTTTCTACCGTTCTTGCTCCCCATGAGCCCGCCTTAACAGTCGCATCATTTGCCATGACACAAACAGTTTTTCCATTTATTTTTCCAATCGCTGTCACAACACCGTCGGCAGGCAAATTTCCTGCTTCACTATTAGCAAACTTTCCGTCCTCTATATATTCACCCTTATCAAAAAGCAGAGCCAGTCTATCCCTTACGAATAATTTATTCTGCTTACGCAGTTTCTCATGGTATTTCTCGCTGCCGCCAGCTTCAATTTTTGCTATTTTCTCATAAAGCTGCTGCTCTTTTTTCATTCCTTTTCCACCTCCTGTTTAAGTAGA
>NZ_BCVG01000071.1 GCF_001591625.1 Metabacillus fastidiosus NBRC 101226 | reverse complement strand
CCAAATGATGGTCTCGTGGTGTAGCGGTTAACATGCCTGCCTGTCACGCAGGAGATCGCGGGTTCGATCCCCGTCGAGACCGCCATCATATTGTCATATAAAACGAAACAATATTGTTTCGTTTTTTTTATATTCTTTTTTAACTTTAAAGAAAAACTTGGATAAACTAATAGTATAAGCTAAACTGATTACATATGGAAATTTAACTAAAAGATTTGTGGTGAAGAAATGACAGTGAAGGATGAATTTGAATTCATTTCTAAAATAAAACCGAAAGAAATATTTCAGGATAATCTGTTAGTCGGAATAGGTGATGATGCAGCTATTTACCGTCCTGCTGAAAGGATGGAGCAAGTCGCATGTCTTGATACGATGGTCGAAGGTATTCACTTTTTAAAAGGTTTATCCTCACCATATGAGATTGGTTATAAGGCATTAGCTATTAATATAAGTGATATTGCAGCAATGGGTGGCATACCTAAATATTATCTTATCTCTATTGCTATTCCTAATTCGTGGAGTGAAGCTGATTTATACGGTATTTATGATGGACTGAATGATATTGCGGCTCATTTTCGAATCGATTTGATCGGTGGGGATACTGTTGGTACAGAAGATAAGTTAGTTATTTCTGTTACTGTTCTTGGAGAGGTTGAACAGTCGAAATTGAATTTAAGGAGTAATGCTGAACCTGGAGATGTTGTTTTTACAACAGGATTTCTTGGTGATTCCGCAGCCGGTTTATCTATTTTACTTAATGAAAATGATAAAGGGAATACAGAAGATGAGACTTATTTAATAAATAGGCATAAGCTTCCCTCACCGCAAGTTATGACAGGCCGATTAATAACAAAGCTTGACCGTGCTTCATTAAATGATATAAGTGATGGACTTGCCAGTGAACTTTATGAGATTGCAGAGGCAAGTAATGTGTCAATAAAGATTGATGAGAGTAGAATTCCGATTAGTTCTGCTTTATTAAATTTTAAAGAAAGTCCATATGAGTACGCTCTATATGGCGGAGAAGACTTTGAGCTCGTAGGTACAACTTCCCGAGATTCCTGGAATATTTTAAAACGAGAGTGTGAAAAGTGTTCCATTCAAATTACGCAGATCGGTGAAGTAGTAAGCGGAGAAGCAAAAGTTTTGTTAACTCGAGAAAATGAGACGGTCTTACTTGAGAAATCGGGATACAATCATTTTAAGAAATAGGTGTTTCATGATGAAAAAATTTATATATAATACAAAAAGTCCCGAAGCTACGACAAAGCTTGCGATAAAGCTTGCGGCATTAGTAAATCCAGGCGATGTTATTACATTAGAAGGCGATTTAGGTGCTGGCAAAACAACTTTTACAAAGGGATTTGCAAAAGGATTAGGTATAAGTCGAAATGTAAATAGTCCGACGTTTACAATTATAAAAGAGTATACAGATGGAAGAATTCCGCTTTATCATATGGATGTGTATCGTCTGGAGGACAGTGAAGAAGATTTAGGATTTGAAGAATATTTTAATAGTGACGGTGTTACTATGATCGAATGGGCTAGTATGATTAAGGATCAATTGCCAGCAGAACGATTGGAAATAGAAATCTTCCGCAGTGGGGATGATGAAAGAGAAATCACTTTTACGGCAATTGGTTCTTATTATTTGGAAAAGTGTAAGGAGTTAGATGATGAAAGTATTAGCGATTGACACATCTAATAATGTTTTAGGTGTTGCACTTTTAAATGAAACGACTGTGATCGGAGAATATATAACAAATTTAAAGAAAAATCATTCTGTTCGGGCGATGTCCGCAATTGAACAATTATTAGCTGAATGTGACACAGAAGTAAAGGAATTGACTAAAATTATTGTAGCAACAGGACCTGGCTCTTATACGGGTGTCAGAATTGGTGTATCTATTGCAAAAACCCTTGCTTGGTCACTGAATATTCCAATTATCGGTGTCTCTAGCTTAGAAGTGCTGGCCCAGAACGGGAGATATTTCAATGGTTTAGTATGTCCTGTATTTGATGCAAGAAGAGGGCTTGTTTATACAGGTTTATATAAACAAGAGAAAGGTATTATTGTAAATAAGAAAGAAGATCAAAATATTTTATTAGCGGACTGGCTGAATGAATTGTCTCAATTCAATGAACAAATATTATTTCTTGGAAATGATGTTGTACTGCATGTGGAGCTTATTAAAGAGATTCTTTCCGATCAGGCAGTAATTGGAACAGTTTCTCTTCATAATCCTAGACCGGGTGAGCTCGGGATGATTGGATTTCAAAAAACGGATAGTATTGTTCATGAATTAGTTCCTAATTACATTCGTTTGGCCGAAGCTGAAGCAAAATGGCTTGAGGAGCGAAAGTAAGATGGTTGCATTTTTAGATTCACTGACAATAAGAAAAATGACAATTCAAGATGTGGACGATATTTATGAAGTGGAAAAACGCTCTTTCGCTGTTCCATGGACAAAGGATTCTTTTTACTATGAACTGGAGCAAAATTTATTTTCAAACTATATGGTTGCTGAAATAAACGGTAAAATCGTTGGTTACTGCGGGCTATGGGTTATTATGGAAGATGCACAAATAACGAATATTGCTGTGCTTCCTGAATATAGAGGAAAGAAAATTGGTGAAACTTTATTAACCTTTGCTAAGCAATTAGCATTTGAGCTGTCTGCGGAACGTCTTTCTTTAGAAGTTCGTGTTTCAAACTATATTGCACAATCATTATATAAAAAGCTTGGATTCTCTCCAGGGGGAATAAGAAAAAATTATTACACAGATAATTCAGAAGATGCATTAGTAATGTGGGTGAATTTAAAATGACAGAAAAAGATGAATATATATTAGCAATTGAGACGAGCTGTGATGAAACAGCTTGTGCAATCGTTAAGAATGGAAAAGAGATTATTGCAAATGTTGTTTCTTCTCAAATTGAGAGCCATAAGCGCTTCGGAGGAGTTGTGCCAGAAATTGCTTCAAGGCATCATGTTGAACAATTGACAGTTGTTTTAGAAGAAGCAATGGAAAAATCGGCTCTTTCATTTGAAGATTTAGATGCGATTGCAGTTACGGAAGGACCAGGACTTGTCGGTGCTTTATTAGTCGGAGTAAATGCGGCAAAGGCATTAGCTTTTGCACAGGGCTTACCGTTAGTCGGAGTTCATCATATCGCAGGGCATATATATGCAAATCAGTTAATAGCAGAATTAAAATTTCCTCTGCTCGCTCTCGTTGTTTCAGGAGGCCATACGGAGCTTGTCTACATGAAAGAGCATGCATCATTTGAGGTAATTGGTGAGACATTAGATGATGCAGCCGGTGAGGCATATGATAAAGTGGCACGTACACTCGGTCTGCCATATCCAGGAGGGCCGCATATTGACCGTCTTGCACACGAAGGTGAGCCATCTATTTCATTGCCAAGAGCTTGGCTCGAAGAAGGATCATATAATTTTAGTTTCAGCGGACTTAAATCTGCAGTTATTAACACTCTCCACAATGCTAAGCAAAAAGGGGAAGAAATTAATCCACAAGATTTAGCTGCAAGTTTTCAGGAAAGTGTTATTGAAGTGTTAGTAACAAAAACAATGCGTGCGGCAGAGCAATATAATGTAAAACAAGTATTATTGGCAGGCGGGGTCGCGGCAAATAAAGGATTGCGCTCAGCATTACAAACAGCCTTTAGTGAAAAGAAAGATATAGAGTTAATTATTCCTCCTTTATCATTATGTACAGATAATGCTGCGATGATTGCTGCTGCAGGAAGTGTAATGTACAAAAAGGGTGTACGAAGTAATATGAAATTAAATGCAAATCCCGGATTGGAATTAAAAACGTATTGAGACTGTTTACTTTTTAGTATAACAGTCTTTTTTTAATTGTATTTAAAGATAAATATTAGTGCCAGCATCTGGAGCTTAACTAACAATACGAAAATGAAATCGTATGTTATATAAAAAGATGATTTTGTATTGAATTATGAGATAAATTAATTACTTATAAACAGTTAACAGATTTATCCACAGCTTATGCACGTTATTCAATCTTTTAAAAATACAGTCGCGATCATTTGACAAATAAGAACAAAATCCACTGTTGATAATGTGGATGAATAATGACTTAATTGTGGATAATGTGTATAAGTATGTGAACATGTTGGAAATACAGTATTTTATCTGTGGATAGTTTCTGTGGAAAAAACCCTTTGAAAAAGAAAGGGACTGTCCGATAAGTCCTTAACAAATTGTAAAAGCTGAAAGGCCCCGTCACGAAGTCCTTTAATTTTACTGGATTCTCGTAGAGGGGCCTTTCAGGAGGATGTATAAATACATCCTCAATGCATTTCTTCCCATTCATTCATTAGAAGTTCAACTTCCTTATGAAAGCTTTCATTTTCTATATTAATTTCATTTACTTTTTCATGATCCTGATAAACAGCTGGGTCACAGAGTAAGGTTTCATTTTGTTCTATTTTTTCTTCTAAAGAGGAAATCTGAAGTTCGATTTCTTCAATTCTTCTTTGTTTTTGTCTTTCAATTTTCTTCAGTTCTTTTTCTTGCTGATATGAAAGCTTACCTGCTTCGACTACAGCAGTTTCCACTTCTTTTTTCTCTGCTGCTTCCAGTTGTTCGAGTTCGAAAGCTTCTGCTTTCTTTTCTAAATAATAGTCGTAATCACCTAAGTATTCGATTAACTGATCTTTTGAAAGTTCGAAAACTTTCGTTGCAATTCTGTTAATAAAATAACGGTCATGTGAGACAAAAAGAATAGTACCTGGATAGTCGATTAAAGCATTTTCTAAAATCTCTTTACTATCTAAATCTAAATGGTTCGTAGGCTCATCAAGAATGAGAAAATTAGCATTTTGGAGCATTAATTTTGATAAAGCCAATCTTGCCTTTTCTCCGCCGCTTAATGTAGAAACGGGTTTTAATACATCATCCCCAGAGAATAAAAAATTCCCAAGAACTGTACGGATTTCTTTCTCCGTCATTTGTGGATATTCATCCCATAGTTCATTAAGAACCCTTTTTGTTGAAGTTAATTCTGCCTGCTGCTGGTCATAGTATCCTATTTGAACATTTGAACCAAAACGATAACTTCCATCTAATAATTCAATTTGTTTCATAATCGTTTTTAATAATGTTGACTTACCGATTCCATTCGGTCCAACAAGTGCGATACTTTCGCCCCGGTTAATGGAGAAATTAATATTTGAAATGATCGGATTGACAGCATCATATGAAACAGAAATATTTTCTGCTTTTAATACGTCATTTCCTGTTTGCCGATCAATATTAAATTGAAAATGAGCCGATTTTTCCAAACCTGAAGGTCTGTCCAGCATTTCCATTCTTTCAAGTTTCTTTCTGCGGCTTTGAGCTTGCTTTGTCGTTGATGCCCTTGCGAGATTTCGCTGAATGAAATCTTGCATCTTTGCAATTTCATCCTGCTGTCTCTCATAATTTTTTAAATCTCTTTCATAATTTTCCGCTTTTTGAACTAAATATTGACTGTAGTTTCCATTAAATTTTGTACTAGTCGTTCTGCTAATTTCGTATACTTCATTTACAATTTTATCTAGGAAATAGCGGTCATGTGAGACAACGAGTAAAGAACCTGGATAGTTTTGCAAGTATTGTTCTAACCATGTTAATGTTTCGATATCGAGATGGTTAGTCGGCTCATCCAAAATGAGCAGATCGGGTTTTGTTAAAAGCAGTTTACCAAGTGCGAGCCTTGTTTTTTGCCCGCCACTTAATGTAGAAATTTTCGTATCATAATCAAATGCTGCAAATCCTAATCCGTGAAGGATAGATCGTACATCTGCTTCATATTGATACCCGCCCTGCTCTTTAAATTCATTTTGCAGCCGATCATATTCCTTCATTAATCTTTCA
Source organism: Metabacillus fastidiosus NBRC 101226 (assembly GCF_001591625.1). Classification (GTDB taxonomy): domain Bacteria; phylum Bacillota; class Bacilli; order Bacillales; family Bacillaceae; genus Metabacillus; species Metabacillus fastidiosus. Next base: position 14,256 of record NZ_BCVG01000071.1, on the reverse strand, counting down.
AATTTAGTATGCTCGCTTGCATGATCAATTGTTGCCATCTCATTTTCAACTGAGCGCATTTCTTTCTCCATCTTTTGAAGACCTGCGAACACAGAGAGCATTTCATCCCAGATTGATAAAGTTGATTCAAGTCCCGTATCTTGTGCCAAATAGCCAAATGTAACATCTTTTGGCTTAATGATTTCTCCTGAGTCGTAGGACATTAAACCGGCAATAATTTTAAGCAAAGTCGACTTTCCCGCACCGTTCCTGCCGACAAGTGCTACCTTTTCTCTCATTTGTACTTCCAGTTTTATATTAGATAAAATAAGGTCAGCTCCAAAGTATTTTGTAAGCTGGTTTACTTGTAATAAAATCATCCTAATTCACCTCTTATGATGCTTTAAGTTTAGCGTATGTTTCAGAATGGGGCAATAGCATGAGCTGGTCTTTAATTTGTAACAAAAGGTGACAGACAGATTAAAAAAAATAGTGTATAGTCAAATAAAGGAGAATGGACAATGTCACAATTTACACATTTTAATAAGCAGGGCCGCGCACAAATGGTTGATATCTCTAATAAGGAAGACACTGTTCGTGTTGCAGTTGCAAAAACGAGTATTGAAATGAAAAAAGAAGTGTATGAACAAATTGTAAGACAGGAGATTGGAAAGGGAGATGTACTCGCTGTAGCACAAGTTGCCGGAATTATGGCGGCAAAGAATACATCGAACATAATACCAATGTGCCATCCTTTACCGTTAAAAGCTGTTGATATTGTTTTTGAGTGGAAAGAAGTACAATATTTTTATAAATTAATAATAGAAGTAACTGCAAAGACAAAAGGCAGTACCGGCGTTGAGATGGAAGCATTAACAGCTGCTTCTGTTTGTGCGTTAACTATTTATGATATGTGTAAAGCAGTGGACAAGGGAATGACGATTGGTAAAACTTATTTAGTTGAGAAAACAGGCGGAAAAAGTGGTCATTACATAAGAGAATAAGCTCTTAGGACTGAAGCTGCTTTTCGATTGCGAGGGGATGTACGTGAATATAGATCAGTCTAAAATACCACAAGCAACAGCAAAGCGCTTACCTTTATATTATCGATTTCTAAAAAATCTACATTCTTCAGGAAAACAACGTGTCTCTTCAGCTGAATTAAGCGATGCTGTTAAAGTTGACTCAGCAACAATCCGCAGAGATTTTTCATATTTTGGAGCGTTAGGAAAAAAAGGGTATGGTTATAATGTTAATTATTTGCTATCATTTTTTAGAAAAACGCTAGACCAAGATGAAATGACAAAGGTAAGTTTAATTGGAGTTGGAAATTTAGGCACTGCTTTTTTACATTATAATTTTTTGAAAAATAATAATACTGTCATATCAATTGCCTTTGATATAGATGAGGAGAAGATTGGCTCAGAAATTGGCGGGGTCCCTGTTTATGGCCTCGATCATTTAGAAGCTGAATTGCCTGATGATGTAACAGTTGCAATTCTAACAGTACCGGCACAAGTTGCACAATCAATAACAGACCGCCTCATCAAAAAGGGTATAAAAGGAATACTAAACTTTACTCCTGCAAGATTGAGCGTTCCAGATGAAATAAGAATTCATCATATTGATTTAGCAGTCGAGCTTCAATCACTCGTTTATTTTTTAAAGCATTATCCAAATGAATAAGATATATTACCATTAAGGGAGGTGTAAAATATGCCGATAGGTCCTGGGAGTTTGATAGTTATTGCAATTGTTGCCCTTCTTATATTTGGTCCGAAGAAATTACCGGAACTTGGACGAGCTGCTGGTGATACATTACGTGAATTTAAAAAGTCTACAAGAGGACTAGCTGACGACGATGATAAGAAGAAGGAAGAAGATAAGTAAGGATAGGATGAACCCGATATGAAATTTGAAGAAATGTCGGTTGTCGAGCATATTACAGAGCTGAGGAAACGATTACTTATCATAATTGCTTTCTTTTTAATCGCAGTTATAGCGGGCTTTTTAATTGCTAGACCAATCATAATATATTTACAGCATACGGAGGAAGCGAGTAATCTTACGTTAAATGCTTTTAATTTAACAGATCCTCTAATGGTTTATATGAAATTTGCATTTATTATTGGACTTGTTCTAACATCACCAATTATTCTTTTTCAGCTTTGGGCATTTGTAAGTCCCGGTTTATATGAAAAAGAAAGAAAAGTGACGTTAAGCTATATTCCAATCTCTATATGTCTATTTTTATTAGGACTCGCTTTTTCTTATTTTGTTTTATTTCCATTCGTCGTTGAATTTATGTGGAGAATTTCAGAGAATCTTGATGTAAATCAAGTTATCGGTATAAATGAATATTTTTCATTTCTTTTACAATTAACGATCCCGTTTGGCATATTATTTCAACTGCCGGTAGTTATTATGTTTTTAACAAGACTAGGTATTGTTACACCGATGTTTTTATCCAAGATAAGAAAATACGCTTATTTTGTATTGCTTGTTATTGCAGCACTTATAACACCTCCAGAATTAACATCACATTTAATGGTATCTATCCCATTATTCATTTTATATGAAATCAGTATATTTATTTCAAGGTTTGCATATCGAAGTGCGCAAAAGGCGAAGTTTGAGGAAGCGAATAAAGAAGAAAAATGAGGCTGGAATTCCAGCCTCATTTTTCTTTTTCTTTCATTTTCTTTAATTTAAAAGATAGAGCGAACATTCGAATAGCAACCCCGAGGTCAAATGTTGCGATTAGCATAATAATAATAGTCGGCAAAGTGAAAAGACCATTCTTCGCACTATTTGCTGCCAGGTATATAAATAAGGACCCCATTAATAAATAAAAGAGCCCCATTGAAGTTGGGTTTGTTCTCATTATTTAAAAGCCTCCGATAATTGTTTGCATTTGTTCAAACTGTTTCATCATCTCTTGAATTTTATCATAGTAAACAGTCTGGATAAGAACAACAGCGGTATTCATTGCTACATGTGCAAATATAGGGACAATAATTCTTTTCGTTTTAACATATAAGAATGCAAACGTAAAGCCCATAGAACTATATAAAAGCAAATGCTCAGGTTCACCATGCACAAGTGCAAATATAACCGAACTTATCAATACAGCAATAAAAAAATTATATCTATTATACAATACACCGAATATTATTTTCCGGAAAATGATTTCTTCCAGTATTGGACCTAATATAGATGTAACGATAATGAATAAAGGCATTGCTTTAATTACTTCTACAATCTGCTGAGTATTTTCAGAACCAGGTTTGATTTTAAGTATGTACAGCTCGATATTAGCCGCAATGGACTGCATAAAGAAAGCGATAAAAATACCACCGATAGCCCATGCTATTGCAACAGGAACCGATGAAGGATCGCCGCCTCTTAAATATTTTTCATTTCTCTCTTTTCGAAGGAGGAACAGGGTAATAATTAGAGCAGCAGCGAAGCTGAAGAGATTCCAGTAGCCAGCGATTTCAATTGTCATTTTCTCAAGCAATATTAACATCGGTATTAATCCTGAAAGCTGCATAAGTATATAGGTTAAAATAATTAGCCAATATTGTTTCTTCATTGAAAAACTCCTTTATTTTTAAGCTGCTATTGACAGCAGTTAGACTTTCATTGTAACACAATATTCCCCTATCATTCACTATATGTATAAGTTCGGTTTCTTAATTAATTATTATGTATAACTTTTAACTAACTAGCTATAATCTACTAAAGTATAGGAGAGGGAAAAAATTTTTCACTTCACTCTTGAAATTAGGTGGAAGATTATATAATATAATAATTGTGTTAGCACTCAAGTTAATTGAGTGCTAATAAAAAGGAAAAAATTAATAATTTAGAAGAAATTTGAGGAGGTTGTTTCACTTGTTAAAACCATTAGGTGATCGTGTAGTAATTGAGCTAGTTGAATCTGAGGAAAAAACTGCTAGTGGTATCGTTCTTCCTGACTCTGCAAAAGAGAAACCACAAGAAGGTAAAATTGTAGCTGTTGGTACGGGCCGTGTATTAGATAGCGGAGAGAAAGTAGCTCTTGAGGTAGCAGAAGGCGATCGTATTATCTTCTCAAAATATGCTGGTACTGAAGTGAAATATGAAGGTACTGAATACTTAATTTTACGTGAATCTGACATTTTAGCTATTATCGGATAATAGCAAACATATATCATAACTATTTAAAATTTTTGAGGAGGTCTTGTAAAAATGGCAAAAGAAATTAAATTTAGCGAAGAAGCTCGTCGTGCAATGCTCCGTGGTGTTGATACATTAGCAAATGCTGTAAAAGTAACATTAGGACCAAGAGGACGCAACGTTGTATTAGAGAAGAAATTCGGTTCTCCTTTAATTACAAATGACGGTGTAACAATTGCGAAAGAAATCGAATTAGAAGACGCTTTTGAAAACATGGGTGCAAAACTTGTATCTGAAGTTGCAAGCAAAACGAATGATGTTGCTGGTGACGGTACAACAACTGCAACTGTTTTAGCTCAAGCGATGATTCGTGAAGGATTAAAGAACGTAACTGCTGGTGCTAATCCAATGGTCGTACGCAGAGGAATCGAAAAAGCAGTTACTGTTGCAATCGAAGAATTAAAATCTATTTCTAAACCAATCGAAGGTAAAGAGTCTATCGCACAAGTTGCTGCTATTTCTGCTGACGATGTAGAAGTAGGACAATTAATCGCTGAAGCAATGGAGCGCGTTGGTAATGACGGTGTTATTACAATTGAAGAATCTAAAGGTTTCTCAACTGAATTAGAAGTTGTAGAAGGTATGCAGTTTGACCGTGGTTATGCGTCACCTTATATGGTAACTGATTCAGATAAAATGGAAGCTGTTCTTGACAATCCGTATGTATTAATTACAGATAAGAAAATTACAAGTATCCAAGAAATTTTACCAGTGTTAGAACAAGTTGTTCAACAAGGTAAGCCATTATTATTAATCGCTGAAGATGTTGAAGGGGAAGCACTTGCAACATTAGTTGTAAACAAACTTCGCGGAACATTCAATGCAGTTGCTGTTAAAGCACCTGGATTCGGTGACCGCCGTAAAGCAATGCTTGAAGATATCGCTATCTTAACTGGCGGGGAAGTAATTACAGAAGATCTAGGATTAGATCTTAAATCTGCAAGCATCGAGCAATTAGGACGCGCTTCTAAGATCGTTGTATCAAAAGAAAATACAACAATCGTTGAAGGTGCTGGCGAAGCTGACAAAATTGCTGGTCGTGTAAACCAGATCCGTGGTCAATTAGAAGAGACTACTTCTGAGTTCGATAAAGAAAAATTACAAGAGCGTCTTGCTAAATTATCTGGCGGTGTAGCAGTAATCAAAGTTGGTGCAGCTACTGAAACAGAATTAAAAGAACGTAAACTTCGTATCGAAGACGCACTTAACTCTACTCGTGCAGCAGTAGAAGAAGGTATCGTTTCTGGTGGTGGTACAGCATTGGTGAACGTATACAGAAAAGTAGCACAAATTCAAGAAGAAGGCGATAGACAAACTGGTGTTAACATCGTTCTTCGCGCCCTTGAAGAGCCAGTTCGCCAAATCGCTGAAAATGCTGGCTTAGAAGGTTCTGTTATTGTAGAACGCCTTAAAAATGAAGCTATTGGTGTTGGTTTCAATGCTGCAAACGGCGAATGGGTAAACATGATCGATGCTGGTATCGTTGACCCTACTAAGGTAACACGTTCTGCACTTCAAAACGCGGCTTCTGTTGCGGCTATGTTCTTAACAACTGAAGCAGTTGTTGCTGACAAGCCTGAAGAGAATGCTGGCGGAATGCCTGACATGGGCGGCATGGGTGGAATGGGCGGCATGATGTAATCTGCCCACTAAATTAATTTAGTGTTTTATTATAAAAGATCTCTCAAAAGGTAATTTACCTGTGGGAGATCTTTTTTGATGATTTAACCGTATGCATCAGGATATTTATTGTATTTATTCCAAATATAAAGAATTAATTTCAGCGAAATATTTGTATAATAATCTACTTTCTACCGTTTTTAGTAAAATAGCCTAAAAAATATATTTTAATAATAAATTGGCTTTTAAAAACGGTTGCAAATTGAAAAAATATATTGTAAGCTATTTCATATCAGATTGTATACAATTTTGAATGCAAACTTGTACACTATGTAGTTAGGAGAATCGAAATAAGAAAAAATTCTTATTTTCGAATGATAATGAGACTTGCTGATCGGATAAAATAGATTGTCTAATCTATGAGAAGCAGGAGGATTTATTCGGAATATCTCTATACTTGAGTGAATAGAGCAATCAATATCTATTTAATAATCGAAGAGAGTTAATGATCTCCTTAGGTTAAATAAGTTCGATTAGATTTCCACATCTTGTAAACGTTTTCTTGATTTTAGCAATCTATCTTAAATGAGGATAAAAGCAGTCTTTGCTAGAAAATTGATAACGTGAATAGATAGAAGAAGTAAAAAAAATTAAACTTGTAAAACTTTAAGGGTGGTAAAATAAGGCTCCTAGTTTCCAAAAAGCAAAAGCTTTATTTAGCAAAATATAGTTCTTGCTAGTTAAATTTATATGAGGGGGAATTTCGATGAAGTATGACCTTATTATTAAAGGCGGTAAAGTAGTTTTCCGTGATGAAGTAAAAATGGTAGATATAGCTGTAAAAGACGGAAAAATCTCTGCTATTGCGGAGACGATTGACAGTGAAGCTTCTGAAGTGATCGATGCTCAAGGTCAATATGTAATGCCTGGGATGATCGATACACATGTCCATATTTGTGAGCCTGGAAGAACAGAGTGGGAAGGCTTTGTGACAGGATCAAAAGCATTGGCTGCAGGCGGTACGACAAGCTATGTAGATATGCCGTTAAATGCTCTTCCTGCAACAGTGGATCGTGAATCTCTTCACTTAAAAATGGAAGCGGCAAAAGGAAAGAACTACGTCGATTACGCTTTATACGGCGGGCTTGTACCAGGAAATCTAGACAAGTTAGAAGAGCTTTCTGACGAAGGTGTTGTCGCTTATAAATGCTTCATGTCTACATGTGGTTCTGATATTCCGGAAGATTTCAGTAATGTAGATGATTATACATTATATACAGGAATGAAAAAATTAGCTGAGCTTGGCCATATGCTTTCTATCCATGCAGAAAATGCTCAAATTACAGACCGTATGGGACAGGAAATGGTGAAACAGGGCAGAACAAGCGCAACTGACTACGCTGTTTCCCGTCCAATCTTTACAGAAGTGGATGCAGTAAAACGAGCTTTATTTTTAGCGAAGGAAACAGGCTGTAAACTTCATCTTGTTCATATTAGTTCAGCAGAAGCAGTAGAAGAGATTATGCAAGCAAAAAGGGAAGGCCAAGATGTTACATTTGAATCTTGTCCACATTATTTCACGCTTACTATTGCTCAGTCAGAGGAAATTGGTCCGGTTGCAAAATGTGCACCGCCATTACGTACAGAAGAAGCACAGGAAAAACTGTGGCAGAAATTAATCAATGGTGACATTGATATGTTAACTTCTGACCATTCGCCATGTCCGCCTGAGATGAAATATAGTGAAACGAATAATTTCTTTGAAGTATGGGGCGGTATTACAGGATGTCAAAATAATGTCGATTTAATGTTTAGTGAAGCGGTTGTGAAACGCAATGTTCCAGTAACGGATTTCGTCCGAATGATTGCCTATAATCCTTCTAAGCGCTTCCACTTACCGGAAAAAGGGGAAATTGCGGTAGGCAAAGATGCCGATATTATTTTTGTAAATCCGAATGAATCGTATGTCCTTCAAAAAGAAGATCTTTATTACCGTCATCAGCATAGCCCATATATCGGCAGAGAAATCAATTGCCGTGTGACGAAAACATATGTCCGTGGAAATCTTGTTTTTGATCTGAATGAAGGAATTATCGGGGAACCTGTCGGACAATTAGTAACTTACAATAAAAAAGCATAATTTTTTAAATACAACAAGAGAATATTAGAGAAAGAAGGAGTTGATTCTATCATGTCTGCACCTGCAAAAAATAATGTGGCAGAAGATCTCAACATTGATAATGCTGCCCATGTAGACGAATCTTTACAGCCTAAAAATAAAGAGGGTAGAACAGTAGGCCCGGTAGCCTATGCATTTATGTGGATTGGAGACGGTGTTAACTTAGGAAATATGACGCTTGGGGCCAGCTTAGTTGTAGCGGGAACAGCGATGTTAAACATCTTCCAAACATTTGCTGCAGCAATCATAGCAATTGGTATTATTTCAACTATATTTGCTTTAAATGACAGAGTCGGATATAGAACTGGAGTACCGTATGTTGTACAGCTTAGAATGTCCTTTGGAATGAAGGGTTCGATTATATCGTCACTCTTACGTGGGATTCCTGCGATAGTCTGGTATGGTTTCCAGAGCTGGCTCGGCGGTACGGCTTTAAATGAAATTGCCAAAGCCGTTAGTGGTGGAAAGTTTGATAATATTGTTATCTGCTTTATTGCTATTCAGCTTGTACAAATCATATTATCACAATTTGGTTTCCATGCTATCGCATGGGTAGAAACAGTTGCTTCTGTCGTTATTATGTTAGCACTTATTTATGTATTTGTTGTTCTTTTAACATCTTACAGCGATGTGATTGTAGATAAATGGGTTCATGCAAAAGGTTCATGGGGCTTGCCATTCTTTGGGTTTATTATGATGTTCTTAGGAAATTACGCAGCTATTTTCTTAAGTGCAGCGGACTACTCACGTGAGCTTAAAAGTGGTATCAGCGATGCAAAACGTGGATTCTTATACTTCTCGCCTATCGTCGTTGCTTACGGTTTCGTTCTTACAATTGGGGCAATGCTTGCTTCGGCAACTGGAATTTCGAATCCTGTAAAAGCATTCGCTATCGTAGTGGACAACCCTTATATTACAGTAGGTGTATCAGCATTTATCGTGATGGGTGCAATTGCAACGAACATGGTTGCGAATATTGTTCCGCCGACATATGTTATTACATCTCTTACAAAAATGAAATACAGAGTTGCTGTTACGATTACTGGATTACTTGCTTTAGGAGCATTCCCTTGGGTGCTTGTAAAAGATTCTTCAGCAAAAGGTCTTGGAATGTTCATCCTTATCTATTCAGCATTCTTAGGGCCGATCGTTTCAATCCTTTTAGTGGAATATTATATATTAAGAAAACAAAAAATAAATGTGGCGGACTTGTATAAGGAAGACGGCCCATTTGCAGGGTATAATCCAGCAGCAATACTTGCAATGCTTATCGGTGCTGGAGCTGCCTTTTTAGAAGTAGAACTCGCATGGATTATCGGTCTTGTTGTAGCCGGTATTAGTTATTTCCTTCTAACAAAATATGCATTTAAAGATTCACCATTTAAAAAAGGCACAATATTTGAGAAATAATTATTAAATTGTTTGTGCCATTATATTGATAAAATCAAGTGTAAAGAAAAGGAGCCCCAATGATTGAATGGGACTCCTTTTTTAATATTATTTGAAGAAAACCTTTTCCTCCTATTTTCTTCTGCTTCTCTTCCTCAAATCATAAATATCCTCCTCGTTAGAGAACTCTGTTTGCAGTCGATTTGATGAGAAATTGATTTTATCAGGCTCTTTTTCTAATACTTTTTCCTTCATATAAGCATGGAATAATCCTTCACTTAGCGCAATGAAAATAGCTGCTAAAATAGAAGCCCCAATAACATGTGAACCATTTCCGATAAAGAGTATGGAAAGGAACCATATGAGGGCAAAAGAAAAAACAAGATCGGCAATACTTGCAAATAAATTTCCGAGCTTTGGCAAAATAAATAAATCCCCAATTAAGTAGGATGTTCCAGTCAAAATGGCGCTAATGAATAATGTTAATGGAATACTTGCATTATCAAAGATCGGTAATATAGAAAGGAGTACGATTGAAATAACAGTAAATTTAATTAATAACGCTTTTATATGTTTCAAGGGAGAAACATCCTTTCTTTCATCAGAATAATTAGTCTTATACGTAGTATTTGAAATGTTTCATACAATATACAGGTAATTAAGGAATCGTTAAGGATGAAGTTATCTTATTAATTTCCAATTGTTTGCCTATATTTTAAAAAGGGAAATAGTACATAGTAATAAGAAAGGAGACTATGTCTATGAACATTTTGGAGGTTAATGGAAAAATTGATTTCAAAAAACTTTCTATGAATATGCTTATCCCGATTGCTGGTGGAGCGGCTGTGGGACTTTTAGCAAATAGAAATTCTCAGAAGCAGTATAAAAAGTTAAAACAGCCTTCCTTTGCACCTCCGGCATGGGTATTTCCAGTTGTATGGACGGGCCTTTATACAACAATGGGAATTGCACGTTACCGGGCCTCAGCTAAGGCAGAAAAGGATGAAAAACGAAAGGCAGCTATTCCTTACGATATTCAATTAGGACTGAATTTTCTTTGGTCATTTTTGTTTTTTAAATGGGGTTTGCGCGGTACAGCATTTATTGAAATGGCATTGCTCTTTTCCATGATTACTCTTACAACTTATCAGTTTAGCCAAATTGATAAAACAGCTGGCGTGCTCATGCTTCCTTACATCGGATGGGTTGCTTTCGCATTAGGATTAAATTATTCTATTTGGCAATTGAATAAGTAAGAGCTTCTTAACGTAGCGTGTTATAACTTAGAAAGACCTTTAATAATTGTCTGAATTTATTAAAGGTCTTTTTATGCTGTAAAATGCTAGTTTTTAGGTTTGGACTTACCAGGCAACAATTACTATAATGAAATTAAAACATTCTTAGATAAATATTTAAATAAAGAGGAGATGGAATTAGTGGCTGCAAATCCAAGTATTAATATAGGGGGTCTTCATTTTGATTGGAATTTAGAGAAGGGACAGTTTTTATTTGAAGGGCAAGATGCTGTGCTTTTTTGGATTTCCAGTGCGATGAAAACTTTTTTTGATACAATTGAAGAAATTTCTGGAGAGGAAGCTTCTAACTTAGTTTTTGAGACGACAGGTTTTCGGCAGGGATTAGTAGTAGGTGAATATTTTGAAAAGATAAAGGATGTAACAGTTACAGAAGCAGCACAATTAATTACTAATACATATGCATCTGCCGGATGGGGTCAAACGGTAATTAAAGACTTAAATTTTGAGACAAAAACGTTAACTGCTCATATTAAAGACAGCTGGGAATATAAAATTAACTTATTACAAGGAAAGAAAACAGGCGGTGGTTTTCTTCCTGCTCATTATGCAGGCATATTTACTGGGCTCTTTGGTACTAATATATGGTATAAGGTGATTCAACAGCAATTAGAGGGGCATGAATACAGTGTAATTGAATATTTCCCTTCTAATGTTAATGTTTCGAATAATATTCATCAATTAGCAAGAAAAAAGGAATCCGAACAGATTCAGCAATTGGAAGCAATCGTAGAAGAAAAAACAAAGGAATTAAAGGAACTTGTTAAAAGAATCTCATCACCGATTATTCCGGTTCTTGAAGAGATTGTAGTAGTTCCTTTACTTGGAAAATATGATGAGGAACGTTCAGAAGAGCTTGTTTTAAAAACATTAGAGAATTTACCGGCATATAAGGCAACCTATCTTATTTTAGATTTAACAGGTCTCGATAAAAATATTAGTGTTCATACGGCAAGTCTTCTTGAAAAAATCGGTTCTGCGGCTGCATTGATTGGAACAAAGACAATTCTCGTTGGAATTTCTTCGGAATTAAGTATGATTATATCTCAAACAGATATTAGCTTATCAAAATTTGATTGTTTTCAAACATTACAGCATGGTATTCACTATGCCTTAGCACAGCTGGGAAGAGAAATAATTTAATAACCATATATTAGCCAGTTTTATTATAATATTAGTATATACAAGAAAGGATGTTGTTCATGTTAGATGCAGTACAAGTTAGTAAACGGTCCATGCTTCAAAAAGTGCTTAATACTTTTATTATTACTTTATTGATCGCAACAGCAGGATTGTACATTGGACAGTTTGTTCCAGCAGCTCTAATGCTTCCATTAGCAATTGCTGAAGTAATTATGATTATTGCAGCATTTTGGTTAAGAAAAAGAAAAGCTGTAGGATATACATTTGTTTTTGCGTTTGCCTTTATTTCAGGAATCACTACTTTCCCAATCGTTAGTCATTATGCTTCTGTAGCAGGCGCACAAGTTGTTCTAATGGCTTTTGGTACGACGTTTTGTATTTTTACTGTTATGGGCTTCATAGGTGCAAAAACGAAAAAAGATTTATCTTTCTTAGGAAGCTTCCTGTTAGTTGCTGTACTGGCAATGATCTTCGTAGGTATTTTTAGTATTTTTAGTCCGTTGAACTCAGCAGCATTATTAGGGTTTTCAGTAATTGGTACAATTGTTTTTTCTCTTTATATTATTTATGACTTCAATCAAATGAAGCATAGAGGTATTACAGAAGATATGATTCCTCTATTGGCATTGTCCCTGTATTTAGATTTCATTAATTTATTTATTAATATTCTCCGTTTCTTTGGAATTATAAGCAGCAATGATTGAGGATGTTCCAAAAGGGTGAAAAGCAACCCATTTGGAACATCCTGCTGAAAGGCTTTGTCCTGAAAATCCAGTAAAATCACGGATTTGGAGACAGGGCCTTTCAGCTTTTAAAACTTATTAGGGGCTGGTCGAACAGCCTCTCTTTTAGTTAGATTTATTTATTTTCATGTTTTGATCTGTCACATAGCGGGTATATTTAATAAAAGGTATTTGAGTATTGTGGTACGAAATATTAATTATTTAAACAAATATATACATATACATACAGAGGTGGGAGATACAAATGCGCTATGTTATTATCGGCGGAGATGCTGCAGGAATGAGCGCAGCGATGGAAATTGTACGGAATGATAAAGAAGCAGAAATTATAACACTTGAACGGGGAGAAATTTATTCGTATGGACAATGTGGATTGCCGTATGTTATTGATGGACGAATTCCCTCTACTGATAAAGTAATTGCAAGAAGTGTGGAAACATTCAGAGAGAAGTATGGGATTGATGCAAGGATAGGACATGAAGTGACGGGAGTTGATCCAGAAAAGAAAGTCGTGACCGGCAGAAATGTTCATTCTGATGAAACATTTGAAATTCCTTATGATAAGCTTCTTATTGGAACAGGCGCATCACCGGTTTTACCACCATGGGATGGTGTTAACTTACAAGGAATTCATACGTTAAAGACGATTCCTGATACAGAGGCTATTCTTTCTGATTTAAAAGGGGATGTACATAATGTAACGATTATTGGCGGCGGTTATATCGGTCTTGAAGCGGCGGAAGCTTTTACGATGCTAGGAAAAAAGGTTCGGTTGATTCAGCGGGGGGACCAGGTCGCTAAAATATTCGATCCTGATATGGCAGCTCATATTCATGAGGAAGCGAAGAAACAAGGGGTTGAACTAATATTAGATGAGCAAGTAGAATCTTTTTCTGGAAAAGAGCAAGTAGAGCAGGTGAAGACTGATAAGGGAACATATCCCACTGATCTTGTCTTAATTGCGGTCGGAATTAAACCAGAGACGAAATTTTTAAAAGATAGCGGAATTATACGTTCTGATAACGGTGCTATTGTTGTAAATGCTTATATGGAAACGAATGTAGAGGATATTTATGCGGCTGGTGACTGTGTTCTCCATTTTCATTTAGTTAAACAGAAAAATGATTATATTCCGCTCGGTACAACAGCAAATAAACAAGGTAGAATAGCGGGCAGAAACATGGCTGGACGTTCTGAAATATTTAAAGGGGTCGTGGGGACATCTATTTTAAAGTTTTTCGACTTGCAGTTAGGGAGAACAGGACTTGCAGAAAAGGATGCAAAAAAGCTGAGAATCCCGTATGAAAGTCATACATTGGAAGCGAGAGACATTGCTGGTTACTATCCAGGTAAACAGACGATTTATGTGAAATTACTCTATCGTAAAGATAATGGTCAGCTGCTTGGAGGGCAAGTAATTGGCCGAAATGGTGTTGATAAAAGAATTGATGTATTGGCGACTGCCTTATATAACTGTATGACTTTGAAGGATTTACTTGATTTAGACCTTGCTTATGCTCCGCCTTTCAATGGAACGTGGGACCCTATCCAGCAAGTGGCAAGGAGAAAAAGCTAGTGTGAATAAAATGGAAATAATGGAAATTGGACTATTTGCTTAATAGAGGCAATAGTCCAATTTTTATTTTATTCCAGCCTTAACGGGCAGTAA
>NZ_BCVG01000070.1 GCF_001591625.1 Metabacillus fastidiosus NBRC 101226 | reverse complement strand
GGACCTTTACGGGCAGTTAATCTCCACTTACCTCCCTCGAATTCTTAGAAATTCGAAGTGGGAGTCTTACTGCCCGTTAAAGCTGGGATAAGCCGAAGAGCTGACTCGAAATAGAGACAGCTCTTTTTTTAATTTCGTCATAATTTTATTAAATTGAGAAAGCCTATATATTAGAAGAATGGATGAAGGGTGATTTCATGGATTTTCTGAAAATAGCGGTTGACTTAATAATCGGCTTTACAGCTCTCTTTATTATGACAAAAATATTAGGAAAAACACAAATTACACAAATTACAACGTTTGACTTTATTTCAGCTCTTGTCCTGGGAGAATTAGTAGGAAATACGATCTATGATAATGAAACAGGTTTAACTGAGATATTATTTGCTGTTACTATTTGGGGTTTGCTCATCTATTTACTTGAAATAGTAACACAAAAATTTAATAGGCTTCGCGGTCCACTCGAAGGCAGCCCAACTATTATTATCCATGAAGGAAAAATTATAAGAGAACAACTGAAAAAAAGTAAGCTCGATATGAATCAGCTCCAGCATTTAGTCCGCTCAAAAGGCGTTTTCTCCTTACGAGAAGTTGAGTTTGCAATTCTTGAAACAGATGGAACTATTAGTGTTTTAAAGAAATCTACATATGAAAACCCAAAGAAAAAGGATCTTATGGTTAATCAGGAAAAAGTGTATTTACCAATTACTTTCATCAGTGACGGAAATGTCATTAAAGATAATTTACTGGAAGCTGGCTTTAATGAAACATGGCTTACAGAAAGATTAAAAGAAAAAAACATCCTTCATACGAAAGATGTTTTGTATGCCGAATGGCTGGAAGGAGACGGACTACATGTTCAATCGTTATAGTCCTCTCCTCTGTTAAATGCATTCATCGAAAAAACTCCCTGTTTCTAAATGGAAGGCGCTAGAATGTCCTTCCCCCTGCTGTTTTTTCTTCGCCTCTAATATTTTAGAGAAACTACGACTGTCAGAATGTTTCCGCTCTTCTTCAAAATATTTCTTATTTAAATGGATTGGTGATACCGCAGTTAATAATGCGTAATCACTTTTTACTGCTACTGACCGATTAACATATTGTGTATAAGCGTCAGATTGAATTGGTGGAATGAATACCATATTACTCCTCCTCCTGTCTTCTCTCTTTTCGAACTTACACCGTTCTGTTAATATAAAGTATTACTACTTATATTATATAACATAATTCGTCCATTGTTGAGAAATATTGGGGGTTGCTTTGACATGAATAACGCAAATTACTTGAATGAAATTATTTCTCTATCCACATTGCCGCGTGAACATTATCAAAAATATTATGAAGCCAGCATTCATGACAAAATAACATGTGCTCATTGCGGTGAGGCAGTCAGGCTTTATCTCGGCATAAAAAGAGTCCCTCATTTCTACCATGCTTATAAAGAAAGTGATACAAACTGCGAGGAATTCTGCCATACATTAATTCCAAATACTGCTCCGAAGCTGGAAGAAGAAACAGTAGAGAGAAACGGATTTCGATTACCAAAATCAAGAGCTGTCACACTGGAAAGAGAACAGCCATTAACAAGCTGGCGTTCCTCAGAAACAATTAAAATAGCCGCTCCCTTTCAAGATAAAAAGAAGGAATCATCACAACTTTATGGCATTTCTTTAGATAAGGAACAATTAAAAGCTGTGACAAAAACAGAAGGATCCCTGCTCGTGCTTGCAGGAGCTGGAAGCGGGAAAACAAGGGTTTTAACGACAAGAACGCTATATATGATAGAAGAAAAACAAATCGCTCCTGAATCACTTCTGCTCGTTACCTTTACTACAAAAGCTGCTCGGGAAATGCAAAATAGAATTTCAGCAAATCACAGACAGTATGGACAAAATCTCGTATCTGGAACATTTCATAGTATTTTTTATAAAATTCTTCTCCATCATAATCGAGAGCAATGGGCAGGAGAAAATTTAATTAAATGGGATTGGCAAAAGGAACAGTATTTAAAAAGTGCGTGTTCAGAATTTGGAATTGATGAAAAAGATTTTGCTTTTGACCAGGCTTTACAGCAAATCGGTCTATGGAAAAACCAGTTACAGCATTATACAAATATTAAAGCAGCTAATGAATGGGAAAAAAGCGTCCTCACCCTTTATAAATATTATGAAGAAAAAAAAGAGGCAAATAGAAAATTTGATTTCGATGATATGTTAATAAAATGCTATGAGCTTCTTTTACATAACGAGTCATTACTTAAAGCATACCAGGAAAGATTTCGTTATTTTCTCATTGATGAATTCCAAGATATTAATCCTGTTCAATACAATTTGATAAAGCTTCTATCAGACCATACAAAAAATCTTTGTGTCGTCGGTGATGATGACCAGGCAATTTACAGCTTTAGAGGCAGCGAACCTGAGTTTATTTTGAATTTTAAACATGATTATCCTCAAGCAGAAATAGTGAATTTAAGCGAAAATTATCGTTCTGACCATGCAATTGTAACAGCGGCTAATGAAGTTATTAAGAAAAATCGAAATCGCTTTCTGAAAAAAATGGCTGCCCAATCGAACTCTGAACAGCTGCCAACTTTCTTCTTCCCTTTTGATGAAGAGGAAGAAGCAACAGTAATTGTAACCGACATGAAAGAAAGAATAAGAGACGGCTCCCAGCCGGATGATTTTGCTATTTTGTATCGAACAAATTCTGCAGGCCGTGCCATTTTTGAACGATTAATTGCATCCAATATTCCTTTTGCTATCGAATATGACCAAGCACTGTTTTATGAAAGAAAAATCGTTCGCAGTCTTCTTTCTTATTTACGCCTCAGCATTAATCCTGATGATGTTCATGCAATGGGTGATTTATTAAGAGCTTTATTTATTAAGCAAGCTGCTCTCAACGATTTAAAAGCATTTACTATTCTCCATGACTGTACAATGATCGAAGCATTACTGAAATTAGAAGACCTGAAATCTTTTCAGCTGACAAAGTTAAAGAAAATTGTTCCAAAAATAAAAACATTGAAAAATCTGAAGCCTCTTGAAGCTATTTCTACAATTGAGAAGGAACTCGGTTTTCATGATTTCCTTAAAAAACAGGGAAATGAAGGAAATACAATTGAAAAAGGGTCCGATGATATAAATGATTTAAAAGTTGTTGCAAAGAAATTCTCTACAGTCCATGAGTTGCTTGAACATGCTGACCATATAACGGCAACACAGAAAGCATTGAAAAAGGATCGTACACATAAAACTGGTGTTCAGCTCATGACAATCCATCGCTCTAAAGGACTTGAATTTGAAAATGTTTATATTATCGGTGCGGTTGATGGCTCTATTCCACATGATTTTTCACTTGACTCCCATCGAAAAGGAGATTCTAATCATTTAGAAGAAGAAAGACGGCTTCTCTATGTGGCAATGACGAGAGCAAAAAGAAATTTAATGATTTCCGTTCCATTGGAACGAAGAGGAAAAAATGCTGTTATATCAAGATTTATCCGCTCATTTCTAACAGAAAAAATCCGGCCCCGTAAATAAATGATAGGGCCGGGTTTTTTTTATTATTTCTTATTCATCATTTTGGCGATCGTATTGAAGTCTAAACTTTGGTCGCCGCTCACAATTGAGTTTACAATTTTATCTTCCATTTGCTTTGATACTTTTTTATTCGCAATTTGTGATACTCTTTGAATAACATTGCGAACTGTTTTCTCGTCCTTAAAATTCGCATTTTGCAATGAATTTGCTAAAGAGAAAACATCATTCATATTAACACCTGTTTTCTTTTCCACATTTTTAAAAAATTTATTATCCATACATTACCCTCCTTAATTCACGATATATAGTATGAAATATGTTATAAAACGTGCATTTATCTGTTATTAAAAACTAAAAGTACGAGCTGAAGCACTCGTACTTTATTTTTTGATTCCCTTTAGCTGGTGAGTATTAGCCTAAATAAGCAGCACCAACAATAATTAAAAGAATAAATAATACAACGATTAAAACGAATGTGCTTCCACCGTAATTGTAGCCGCCACCGCCATAGTTACCGCCACCGTAGTATCCATAACCCATGTATATTCACCTCCCTCGCTCTGATGTCAATAATAATATATGGAAGAAATCCTTTTTTGTTTGGACGAATGAAACAGGGACCGTCACCAAAATTTTATTTTTGGTGACGGTCCCTGTTTTTCAACCATTCTTCTATGTCAAATGCTGCTCGCTCCATCTTTTGTTCAAACTTCTCTGCCACTAATTCAAGCTCTTGGAGATTCTGATCCATTCTGTTCATTTTTCCTTCTTCAGAAGATTGAATTTTATCATGCCTTTGATAAATCTTTTCAATAAATCTTTCAAATTCTTTACTTAAATTCCCCATTATCGTTTCTTTCCACAGCCACAGCCTTTTTTCTTCACTTTCTTTTTGCCGGCTGAAACATTCTTTTCTTTTTTCACATTTGCTAATTTATCTTCACTCGTATTTCTTCTATTCATTCGTTCCCAACCTTTCTCTTTTTACAAATTAGCTTACTTACTAATTATGTTATGTGAGCCTTTTTCTTTTGTTCTAATAATAAAATCTAATCTAATAACTTCGTAACAATGGTCTCAATCATACCTGCTGCCCCTGCAACAGCCAAAATGATGAGCAGCGGCTCTGTAATCGAAGGCCATATGAGCCATATTCCATAGAGGAAAGCCGAACACCATACACCAGTGCACCAATAACAGCTTAAAAGCTCCCCAATCCATGCACGTAATCCATTCCCTTTTATTTCGATATACGTTTCAACATTTCCATTTTCATTCATTTCTTCTACTTCATTGTGAAATGGCCTTCTAATAAACTCCGTAATTTTATCAAACACAAATAATCTTGTTAGTCTGAATACAGCAAGGGAAAAAATAATTAGATACAAAAAAGTCAGCATGTATGTTCACACCTTTTAATTTCATCCTAATATATTTTATAACTTGTAACGTCTAAGAAATTTAAAATCTGGGAAGGCCTCATTAAGTTTTATTTAATGCTTAATCAGAACAACGTGTCCTTATAATATGTAAATATTGAACTTATCCAATATTTGATATGTTAGCGATTCTGCCAACAAGCCCTTTAATACATTATGATAAAATTTACTAAATATGATAGGACGAAATAAACTTCTAATTCGAAAATGCCTTAGCCTTGATATGGTATTATAAATTTGCTAATCCCGAATTAGTCGGGATTAGCATCTAACTTCATTACCTATTTCTTTTGTTTTTTTAAACTTTGATAATAAGCAAAGTCGAAGTTACCAATTAGAGGTCAATTTCTACAATTAAAGTAAGGATTGCAATAAAGATGTTTGCAATAACTTGGAGAGTAAATGCTGTATTGGAGTCTTCTGCTTTTACATGGATATTTTTACAGTTGATAATAACTACTTTTTGTTTATTTGTTTGGGAAGTTTTTGCTGCATTTAATAATTCTTGTGTCACAAGTTCTGCATCATCTACAGAGATAAAAATCGATAATACATATACAATTAAGTTAACTCCAACTTGGATTGTAGCAGCAAAGTTTGATTGCTCAGAATCTACTTTAATATCACAAGAATCTTTAATAAAGATTAACTCTTTATTTAATTGATCGATCTCACTTACATTCACACCATCTTGATTAAATACTGCATCACCATCAAAAAACCCTGGTTTGAATCTGTCACCTCTATGATTATGATCATCACAACATTTGTCTTTCACTGGATGTTTGTCTGAATGGTCTTCTAATGCACACCAATTATACCGTTTAGCTTCCATTATTTTTCCTCCTTTCATTTAATACTATTAAATGCAGGAAAGGTATCTTTTGCATAAGGTATTTACCCCAGATGATATGACCATTTTTAGATTATCTGCCTCGTCTTTGACGAATCCTATCTTTCAATGACATCCTCTTTTGAGGCTCATTCTCTTCAGATAGCTTATCTACGGACTTAGCTTTCTTTACTTTAGTATCATTTTTTTGATTTTTAAGAAGAGCGTCAACTTGTGATTTAAAATTTAATGCCATCTCTTTTAAACGCTCTTTTTCCTCTTCAGAAATTTCACCTATATCTTCCTTTTTTATATTATGCTTATTCAAAATTTGCTTTACTATTAACTTAGCCATTTCAGGTGATAGCATTTCTTGTTTATTTTCTTCCACTTTCATCCCTCCTTTATAAAGATATTTTCAGAGAACAAGTTCAGAAATTAGGGCAAATAATATTTCTATAAGAAATTGAAGAGTGTGCATCATCTCATTATTTCTTAAATCGATCGTAACCCGATAACAATTTTCTACGAAGATTTCTTTTCTATCGGTTTGCTTAACAGTAAACTTATTTACTATTTCTTCATTAAGCATTTCTGCATGTTTGCTATCTACAATAATCATACCGAGAAACAAAGTGATCATAGCTTGCAAAGACGCATGAAGAGAAGCAGCCTGCTGTGTATTAAATGTAATAATTTTCACATCATGGGAATTTTTAATGTAGATTATATCACCTGAGGTTTGGATTGTTTTTGCTGTAATATATCCTTCTACATAAAGAATGGATGAAATAAAGTCTTGCTCAATTTCAGCTGGAGTGTTCAAATGTTTCACAAAAAACCCTCCTTTCCTACTTATATATAATGCATAGAAGTCAGTTTTGGTTTAAGTAAAAGATACAGTTTTAAAGCCCATTTTAGGTAAAATATCCAGAAGATAAGATTAGATTTTCAACATTCACATTTCCCTTAATTACTAGTAGTGCTTTTCCTAAAATCATTAATTAGTATTTTTACTTGATTGCTTTGTATTCAAAAAATCTTACACTTACTAAGTATCAAATAGATATTCCCCAATAATTCATCTCTTTATATAATTTCTCCTAAAATATATAGAAGAGATGAATTATAACAACTCATCTCTCCCTCCTTCATAATTACACAGTAGTTGAAAGAATTCTTACAAAGTTTATTCCATCGACTGGTATATTTACTGCAGTAGTCTCATTACCATATCCCTCTGTTTCATGAAGAACAATTAAATCTCCTACAATACTCATCAATATTCCTTCACCTTCATAATTATCAGTTACGATTAATACCCTTGAACCCATGTGTCTTGATAATTCATCAAGTAGTATGCTATTAAACATATATTCTAATCCTCCTTACCTTACTAGACTAGCTGTCTCAATTTTATTAAGCCGTACTAAATTTCGAACTGTAGTGCTCTCAAGAAGAACTACATAATCATCTTCAACACTCAGTACTGTACCTTCCAGCGGACTAAACAACTCATTTGGGATTGTTAATTGAACAACACGCCCTCTATTTTCCTCAAGAAATTCTCTTACTGATGCTGGACCAGAATAGGGAGGTCTAGGTGGTCTGGGATGACAATGGTGTCCGTGATGGTGATGGTGTCCGTGATGATGATGGTGTCCATGATGGTGATGGTGTCCATCATGACAATGGTGGCAATGTTTATGTCCATCATGACAATGGTGACAAGGCTTATGCCCATCGTGACAATGGTGGCAAGGCTTATGTCCATCATGACAATGGTGACAAGGTTTATGTCCATCATGACAATGGTGACAAGGTTTATGTCCATCGTGACAAGGTTTGTGTTTGTCTCTTTTTTTCAATTTACATTCTAAATCTAAAAAATCATTCTCCCTCCCAGTGATATCAGATAGGGCGGATACACTTTCACGAAGTTGCTCAGTCACTCTTTTTAATCTTCTTTTTCTTGCTTCTGAATGCTTAGGAGTATTTGCCAACAGAATCATCCTTTCTTTTAAATTTTAAAACCTTTCATTTTTAATATATTCTCTTCTTTTTTGCCTGTATCGGCATTTTTATTAATAATTTTGAAATTGTTCTACTGACTATTTTTATTCATCATTTTACAAATCTATTGATTGTTGAAATAATTTTATCCTGTGCCTGAAAGGTCATTGATGGAAAAATAGGCAATGCTAAAGTATTATTTGCGGCCTTTTCAGTAACTGGAAAATCACCTGCTTTATAATTTAAATAATCAAAAGCTTGTTGAAGATGCAAAGGTATTGGATAGTAAATAGCAGAAGCAATACCGTTTTGCTTCAAGAACAATGCCAACTCATCACGTTTTGCATATTCTATACAGTATTGATGAAATGTATGGGTACGGTCGCAGAAAATTGGAGGTTTTTTTAGCTTTTTGTTTAGTTCATTTGTATATCTTTTTGCAATTTCACTTCTCTTATGAAGAAAAATATCTAAATATTTTAACTTAACTAGTAAAATTGCTGCTTGGAATTCATCTAGTCTACTATTTATTCCGATCATTGAATGAACATATCTCATCTCACTTCCATGATTTCTTAGCATACAAATTTTTTCATAAAGAATTTTCTCATTTGTTACTATCATTCCTGCATCCCCATATGCCCCAAGACTTTTTGAAGGAAAGAAAGAGAAACAACCAATATTTCCAAAGCTGCCGACTCTTTTTCCTTTATATTCCGTCCCAATGGCTTGACATGCGTCTTCAATTACTTTCAAATCGAATTCCTTAGCTATTTCTAAAATTTCATCCATTTTAGCTGTTTGACCATATAAATGGACAACAATAATTGCTTTTGTATTAGATGTAATTTTTTCTTTTATCTTTGTTGGATCAATATTATAAGTGCCTTCTTCAATATCTACAAACACTGGTTTTGCTCCAACTCCTGCAATAACTTCAGCAGTTGCAAAGAAAGTAAATGGAGTTGTAATTACTTCATCACCTTGTCCTATATTTAGTGCTTTAAGTGCCAAATACAGCGCATCTGTACCATTGCCTACTCCAATCCCATAAGAAGCACCAGTATATTGAGCAATTTTTTCTTCCAGCTCTTTCCCTTTCTCTCCTAAAATATATTCTCCACTTAGTAAAACTTCCTTCATCGTTTTAAAAATCGGATCACCGAGTATTTCTAACTCACCTTTTAAGTCAACCATAGGAATCATCTTGAACCAAATCCTTTTCCGTCATTTTAATTACCGATGCCCTTATATTTCATACCTAAAGATTCAATCTCTTCTTTATTTAATACATTTCTTCCATCCAGAACCATTTTACAGTTACTAAAAGAATTAAAATCAAGATCCTTATATTGCTCATGAAATGCCTGTAAAATTAAAACATCGATATCTGATAGCTGTTTATCATTTAACGCTAAAGAGACAGCACCGTAAGATTTTATTTCGTCTTCATTAAATAGCGGGTCATTTAAAAAGATATTTGCTTGTTTTTCCCGTAAATGCTTTATTAATAGCAATGTAGATGATTTTGTCGTTTCTTTTACATTCTCTCTAAAAGCTAATCCTAAAATGAGAATATTTTTATTTTCTAAAGAACCTATTTCCTTCTCAATTTGCAGAACTGCATAGTCTGACATCTTATCATTTACTTCTCTTGCCATACTTGTTATTCCGTTATTTAGTCCCTTATTAATAAAAAAGTACGGATAAATAGGAATACAATGTCCTCCCACACCGACCCCTGGAAAATGCAAATGAGAAAACGGCTGACTATTGCTTGCAGCAATAACTTCAGGCATATTGACACCTTTATCATCTGCAAATTTTGCAAGCTCATTTGCTAAAGCAATGTTCACATCTCTGTAAACACACTCTGCTACTTTAGAAAATTCAGCAGTTTCTAGAGAACTTACTTTAATTAATTCACAACCTAATGCCTTTTCATAAAACGCAGAAGCAAGTTCAAGACTCTTCCCATCTAAACCGCCTACTACTTTTGGATAATTTCCCAAATCCTGAATAATACGATTCGAATAAACCCTCTCCGGGCTATACGCTAAATAAAAATCTTCACCCATTCTAAGCTTTGAAATCTCCTCGATCTTCTTACCAAACCTGTTTCTTGTATCTCCTGTCGGTAATGTCGTCTCAAAAATAATTAAAGTTCCTTTCTTAATCCCTTTTGCAATTTCCTCGACTGCCGGATCTATATACTGATAATCAATATTATTTTGTTCATCAACTAGTACAGGTACAATTACGATAACAACATCTGATTTCTTAACAGCCTCCGGTGTATTTAACGTAGCAGAAAGCGTACGTTGTTTATATGCATTTTGTGCCAATTGTTCCAGCCCAGGTTCATTTTTAATATGGCATTTTCCATCGTTCACTGAATTTACTACTTGTTCATTTACATCCGCTCCATAAACTGTGAATCCCTTATTAGCAAAAACTGCTGCCAATGTAAATCCAATTTTTCCGAGACCGATAACTGCTACACTGCTTAAGTGTCCACTAATTTCCTTCATTTCCTTCCCTCTCTTCCTAAATTTTCTTCACCCTCTCATCTCTTAAACTATGTAAAAAAATATTGTATTGATTGGATTTTTGACCTGCTTACTTCCTATTTTTCATGACCGTATTGTTTGAAGAACCCAAATAAAAATGACTGCTCTTAGACAGTCACCCTTTTTAATCAAAATGGACCTTCCAGCCCTGCAACTTTTGAACTTCCGTCCTAAATTTATAAAACGAGTCTACTAAACTCGTTTTATAAATTTAATGGAGAATAAGTCCAAAATTATTTTGTTTATAAACTGAATGGATGGCTATAGTTATTAATCAATGAATCATAAACTAACAAAAGTCTTTTCTCCATATTTTCCCAACTGTATACTTCCTCCATTATCTTCCTTGCATTTTTACTCATTTCTCTTAGTTTATCTTTATTCTCATGCAAATAAAGAAAAGCTTCAGCATAATCTTTAGCAGTTGCTTTTGGTTTATTAACAACAAGTCCGCAACGGTGTACTCTAATGAAGTTCTCCATTTCATGACATTTATTCACAACAACAGGTACACCATTATTTAAATAACTAAAAAATTTATTCGGAAGTGCGTAGGCCCGATTAAGAGAATACTGCAGTTCATCAAAATCGATCCAGCCTACATCTACATCTTTCATATGTTGTGCGATAGAATGGTAATCAACCCATCCTGTCAATTGTATCCTGTCTTTTAAATTGCTCGGAATAGTTAAAGAATGCCCATGCAGGACACCGCCAATTATTTTAAAATTAAAATCAATTTTATTCGAGCACAATTTTGTCATTTTGAAAATTTTCACTTTACTTCCTTTTCTCGTGTCCGCAATATGTCCTTCATAACAAACAGTTAATTTATCATGATCATATTTTTTCTCTTCGTAATCTGTAGCTAACGGTGGGGAATTATAAACAATTTCTATTGGAAGCAACGGCTTTTTTGCAAGAAACCAAGACTTTATTGACTCTGAGACAGTAATCATATAATCAATTTCATGAAGCATTCTATTTAAAAGTCTTAGCATTTTAACTTTATTCTCTTTTAGTATTGTTTTATTATCCAAGGGGTCTGGAATAAGATCATGACTGTCAAATATTAATTTGACATGCTTTTGCTTTGTTCTTTGTAATGTCCTTTTTATACCTATTCCAGCATATAACGAACCCATTTCGTGTGCGTGATATATATCCGCATCAACGGATAATCCGATATTTGTAAGCGGGTTATCAAATTGCGTATAATCCATCTCGTCAATATGACTTTGCATTAAGTCAACTGGGGGTCTAAAATCTTGTAAATTGTAAGTAATGATTTTAATACCTTCATGAATGAAAGATTCTTCTAAAAATTGTGTATCAAAAGGTTTTTTATCAATATCAAATAATTTACCTTTTATTCGTGGAACAATCATAGTGACATCGTATCCATTTTTTTGTAATGATATTGCTTCTTTTTTAAAAATTCTTGAGTCCAGGAATGAATGAGTGTGGACAAGTATACATACTTTCTTTTTCATTTTTAACCTCCAGAGCAATTATTTATCCTTTCCATAAGGTCCTTTTTCCAATCTTTTATAAATATTCATGTTCGGCCATTTATCCACATACTCTTTCCATTTAGTTGCATAATATAATAAATCATTTTCTTTTGTTTCTTTATAAAATTCTTCTAATCTATTAATGTGAATAAAGTGATACACATTATGCCATTTATCACCAAATTGTTTAAATGTTGTTGGGAAGCCAATATCCTTTAATAATTTCCATGGCAGTTTTACTCTAAATTCATTTAATCCCTGTTTAAGATCAACTGTCTCAATCAAAGTATAAGGACTTTTCTGAGACTCTCTAATTTTTGTAGGGGAATATGGAGAACTTGCAATGTAGAA
Organism: Metabacillus fastidiosus NBRC 101226; assembly: GCF_001591625.1. Lineage (GTDB taxonomy): Bacteria > Bacillota > Bacilli > Bacillales > Bacillaceae > Metabacillus > Metabacillus fastidiosus. The sequence continues at coordinate 8,334 of NZ_BCVG01000070.1, read as the reverse complement.
ATTTAGTTTACCTTTTTTCGGACTCATTAACCTAATTGCAATCTCGTTTTCAAGGGGATAGGAATATCTGCTAAGTAATACCTTTAATAATGCAGAGTAATTTTTAGTAAAAACTTTTTTTCCCTTTTCTTCGACCGAGGAACGCTCAATAAAATTTTCGTAATTCTTATTTGAATCTACAGTTAGCGTATAACTTTTTTCTTTTGGAACACATAGACTAATATCTTGTAACTCTAAATTAATGGACGGGGCAGAGATTTTAATTACTGCTTTTCCGTTTAACGCATAACGGGAATTAGATACATGTGGTGCATCATATAAAGAAAGCATTTTAATTATGGTCTTTAGATTTTCACGCCAAAAGCTCTCAGCATCTTTATCTCCAGTTATTTCAGAGTATTTTTTAATAGAAGAAAGGGCAGAAAACCATCCATTTAATACATAGCCATTTGGATTCATCGGATATTCCTGAATACTCGGTCCCATTGAACAATTATGGAAAACCCCTCCCTCAGATACTGGAATTTTCAAACTGTTATATGTTGCTTTTGCTGCCTCCCTATATTTCGTGTCATTTGTTAAATTTCCCATTTCCGCAAAGACCTCTGTATAGTAAGCCTGGGTTAGAGCAGAATAATATTCTTTACTTGTGGAATTAAATACACTTTCTTTTTTATACCAAAATACAAGTGAATCCTTATAATATTCCATTCTTTTTATTGTAGCATCGGTAACTTTCTCTGCGGCTTGCTTATACTTGATATCTCCCGTTTTTTTATACTGAAATAAGTAATCTCTAATGACATAAACTCCATAAATCGGATGACATGCTACTTTATTTCCCATGTCCTTTCCTGGATAGCTATCATCCAGAAATTTAATTTTATATTTATCTTTACTTACAGCTTCTAAACGTGGCGTAAATTTTGGCATTTTCTCGTTCATGACATTCTCCTTACCAATTAATATTCTTTTTATGTTATTCTAAAAAATTTGAAATGATAGGGCCTTATGTTATCTTCACAAAAAAAGAGAGGTAATATCTGCCTCTCTACTTTATTTTCCTTGCTGGAACTCCAGCAACTACTTCATTATTACTAACATCCTTTGTTACCACTGATCCCGCTCCAACTATACTTCCTTCTCCAATTGTAATACCAGGTAAAAGAGATGCATTATTTCCGATTTTTGCTCCTTTTTTAATGACCGGCCCTTTTAGTGTATATTCCCTTGCTCCCATATACTTATCATTGGACATTGAGACACATGGTCCGATAAAAACATTATCTTCTAAAATGGTATCACCAGTCACATATGCAAGTGTTTGAACTGTACAGTTTTTTCCGATAACTGTGTTTAATTCAATAATGGCAGCTCTTCCGATTACAGTACCTTTACCAATAGAAACATTCTCCCTAATGCTTACATGATCAGCGATAAATACATTTTCTCCAATAACTGTATTCGTATAAATGGACACTGTGTTACCTATTTTCGTACCGTTGCCAATAACGAGGTCCTTATTGCTTTTATTTATTTTTCTCATTCTTCCGCTTTGGCGGGGTTCAATCCCCAGTACACAATTAGCACCAATCTCCACGTCATCACCAATTTTTATTCCTTTTAAAATGACTGTATTATGACCGATAACTACGTTTTTTCCAATGACAGCTCCTGCCTCAATAACAGTATTTTCCCCGGCTTTCATGCATTTAGGTATGTTAGACATTAGTTTCTCCCTTCTTTCAAAAGGATGCTTTCAATCATATTTAAAAGCCCTCTTGCCCTTCTCCCCACTGAGTGCTCTTCATTTACGAAATGATAGCCATTTTCAGCTATTCTTTCCCTTTCCTTTTTATTAAAAAGATAATAATGAGCCTTTTCTTTAAAATTAGAAGAATCAATTGCTACAAAATGATAATCCGGAAGAAAACCAAGATCTTCAAGCTCCTTGAAAGTCGGTGCAAGTAAAAGTGTCTTACAAGCAAGAACCTCAAAATATTTCTTTACCGGATAATAATAAATAGAAGGACAAGTAAAAAAAAGCTTAGCCCGATTAATTTCCATCACATATTTTTCACCTAAGGGGAGCTCATTTTCCTCACTTTTTTTAAAATTCCGGTAACCTGGATGTTCATGATAAATGAAATTCGGATCATTTTCATAAGCAGTCAGGATAGCTTTCCTTAAAGGGTACACCTCATTTACTGCTCCCATCATTAATAAATCTATATTCCTGTTTAACCTGTAATCTTTATACAGGTTCGTATTAACAAAATTAGGAAACAATTTCATTCTATGCTTATATTCCGGGTATATTTCATAAAACTTATCGCGTACTACTGAGAAAATATATAAATTTCCATTTCTTTTAATGAAATTTCTTCTTAGTTCTGTAAATCTGTGAACATCATTTACAATCAATCCAGTTGGAATATTTACTGTATGAAAGTCTTTTATAACTGGAGAAATTCCCTTCCCAATATCATTTATTATTAAAATAAAATCCGGATTAACCGGGAGTTTACTAATAATTTTTCCTAGTCTTCCTGATTCGCGCCAAATCATAAGGTTAGTCAGCTTTTTTAATTCCTCTTCTAAATAATAATAGTTCCTATTTAATGCAGCTGATGTATCATCAGCGATCATTAATAAATTTAACAACTAAGAATCTCCTCTCCTTTCTTCCAGCGGAACAAACGCCAAAATTCACGTATTCTAATTTCAATGCCCATCCCTGCTTAAAACACGAGACATAAGATAGATTGGAAGATTATATAGAATGGAGGGATTTTATGAAAATTGGGGTAATCGGAACAGGAAAAATGGGCGAAAATCATGTGAAAACGTATGGCTCTTTAACAAATGAGTGTGAACTGATCGGTATTTATGATAATGATTACGAAAGAAGCAAAGAAATAGCCCTTAAATATAATGTAAAACAGTTTCAGCTGTTAACAGATCTTCTTAAAGAAGTAGACGCAGTCAGCATTGCTGTTCCAACCAAATATCATTTTGAAACCGGCTTAGCCTGTATTCAGCATAATGTGCATATGCTGATGGAAAAACCTATTACAAGCAATGAAGAAGAGGCTAGAATTTTAGTCAAGAAAGCAAAAGAAGCAGGTATCATTCTCCAATTAGGTCATATTGAATTATTTAATCCTAAGATTAATATATTAAAGCAGCTTTTAGTTAATGAGAAAATTATAGCTATTGATATTCACAGGATGAATCCTTATGATCAAAGACTTTCAAATGTTGATGTTATCCATGACTTAATGATTCATGATTTATATATTCTTCATCAATTACTAAATGAGGAAATGAAGAAATTTTATGCAATCGGTCATATCATTAATCAAAAAACGAGGCATGCTTCTGTATTAGCCGATTTTAACAATGGAACTGTTGCTCAACTAACCGCAAGCTTCATGTCTGCTGAAAAAATTAGAACTATCCGTATTATTATGGAAAATGCCTTTATCACAGTTAATCTGTTAAACAAAAAGATCGAGATTACTAAATCTCCCCATCATTATATAAAGTCATTGCAGGAACATCCTTTAGAGAAAGTTTGTGAAACTATTACATTTCAAAATTATAATTCTTTAGAAAATCAATTAATCGATTTTTTAAACTGTATTAAAAACGGTGCACCTCCTTCTGTTCCTGGTGAAGATGGAATTTACTTATTAAATATTTGCAATAAAATAAGTAATTTCATCAAGAAAGATTTTAAATAACAGTTCCGTTCCTTATTATAATTTAGGGAGGGCTAAAACTGAGAGACATCCATGTTCTAATAATAAATTACGATAGTCCAACACTTTTAAAAAAAGCAGTACTATCATTACACCTCCTTGATCCTTTAATAAAGAGGATAACTATCTTCAAAAATAAAAATATGTTTTTTTCTTTAAAGGGTCTCCCTAATGAGCTGAATACAGAAATAATTAATATTAAAAATGAAGATCTCGGCGGCAGTTTAAATGATTACATTCCTAAAATTCAAAGCCAGTTTGTTTTATTTCTCAATAACCATCAATTTCTCACCTCTTCACTTAAAAATTCTTTTATAAATGATCGGTATTCTGTTATTACCGCTCCCCAGCATTTCAAAAATATTGAAATAGAATGCCCATTTATAGTAAGAACAAGTTTCTTAAAGCAAACAAGGTTTTTTTTAAAGCATCAAATTCCTTTTAAAGAGGCTATTCTTTATGCTTGGCTTAAAGAAAATTGTGATTGCAAAATGATATCTTTAGACAAGGAAGTAACTAGACAGCAGTATACTAGAAATTCAATAAAAAAAATGGAATTTATTAATAAATATCATCTTGAGAAGACAAGCAATGAAACGAGAAAACCAACTCTCTCAGTTATAATCGCAAATTACAATATGGAAAACTATATAGAAACAGCTGTTTCTTCTTGTCTTTTGCAAAATGAACTGGCTGATCAATTATTAGTAGTCGATGACGGATCAACTGATAATTCAATAAAACATCTCGAAACTTGGAAACATATACCTAATTTCAAACTGCTTTCAATAAATAAAAACATGGGAAAGGCCAGAGCACTAAATTATGCATTGCCCTATGTTACTTCAGATTATATTTTAGAACTTGACGCCGATGACTGGCTTGATCCCGATGCTGTCTTCACTATAAAAAACTATTTAAAAACTATTTCTGAAGATGTTTCTATCCTTTATGGGAATTTGAGGAATTGGAAACAAATTGAAGAATTTGGTGTTAAATTTATGTATATAAAGAAAGGAAAACAAGTCAGAAATAAAGACGAATTACTTTCATATTCATTTCCTCTAGGTCCGAGAATTTATAAAAAATCTACTTTAAACGCTATAGGCGGATTTCCCATTATTCACTTTGAAAATGGAAGGTTATACGAAGATGTATCTGTTTTAAGAGAGCTTATTAATTTCGGAAGACTGCTGTATTGTGACTTTACTATTTATAATACAAGACAGCATCAAGCTAGTATTACGAAGAAATATTATTCAAAATGGAATGATTACTTGAAATATATTCAATAACTTCCTCAAAAAAGAAAAGCCCTCAACATTCAATTTTGGACGTATACCCACACCAACTAGGGAGAAAACACATACTCTGTTAAAGACTAAAGTCAAATAACTATTTTTAAAGGAGATGAAATTTAATGGGTTGTAAAGGTAAACATGATCATGGCTGCATATGTGATGCTGTTGAGCAAATTTTAGCAGAACAGGAAGCTGTTGAAGAAATCGTTGGTTGTTCAACTAGCTGCTACAGCAATTTATTAAACCCAGCATCTGCCCCAGGCAGAGATACAATTCCATTTATTGTATTCGATAAAAAAGGAGATCTCTTCAAAGCATTCGGTAATGTGGGTGGCTTCAAAGGCGATATGACTTGCTTCAAAACAATCTTTTTCCGTGTGGAACGTCTAGAAAACTGCTGTGCAACATTATCATTATTACGTCCGATTGATGAATGTGGAGACACACATCATGTATCTGATCCATGTGATCCGGATTTCTTTGCACTTGAAAAGACAGACTTCTGTGTTGAAGTAGACCTTGACTGCTTCTGTGCAATTCAATGCTTATCACCTGAATTAGTATGCCGTACTTTTGATAAGAAACATTCAAAATAAATAAAAAAGACTGCTGAAATCAGCAGTCTTTTTGGTTAAAATCCTAATATACTAATAGCCTTAATCTCATCAATATGAATAGTTACAGCATCAGAATGCTGTAAGGAACGAATTGTTACAATCCCGTTCTCTTCCCCCATAATAAGCCCCCGATATTTCACTTCGTTGGTTTCAATTAGACAAAGAGACTTTGGCATTGTTTTTGGTAATGCCTTAAAAAATTGTACTTTCTCAGGAATGCTCATTTCTGAAATTGACTTTCTTTCTCTTCTTTTCTTTTTAGGTTTTTCCTGTTCTTCTTCTATATCTTCTTTGATTTTTTCCACTTCCACATTTTCAATTATTGAAGGAGTTTCAATAGGCATCTCCGGCTTTTCTTCTACAGCTTCTATAGATTCCACTTCTCGTTCTTCCACCTGTTTCTGAGGCTTTTTTATAACCAGTGCTTGCATTTTTGCTTGGATTCCCTCTTGTTCCGGCTGAATAATGTAGAGAAGCGGCTTTGCTGAATAATCATTTTTAATTTTGCTCATCTATTTCCCTCCATGAAAATCATTCTTCACTTTAACAGTCATTACAGTTTATGTTCATTATTTAGTTAATGTGCCTATTTTCAAATCATAAGAAAACAAGTTAACTTTACAAAAAATTAAAATTCGCTTAACAATTAATTGGTATTGTTAAATATATAAATTATGAGCTTTATTTTATAAGTAAGGAGAAAAAATGATTAATTTTAATATGCATCTTTTAGAAGAACATACATCAAATACAGCAGAGTTTCTAAACATCCTGAATAATAAAAGTTTAACGATACAATTTCAGCCTATTGTTCATTTCCAAACTGGCTGTACATACGGTTATGAAGCATTATCAAGAGGACCGGAGGATAGTTATTTTCATAGTCCTTCCACATTATTTCCTTTCGCTAAAAGCAAGGGACTTTTATATCCATTAGAAAAAATTGCACGTGAACTCGCTTTTGAGGAAAGCAAAAAGTCAATTAAACATGGGAAGCTCTTTATCAACTTAAATTCAGAAGTAATTTATGATACAGATTTTAATCCCGGTCATACTATTTCTTTGTTAAAGGAATATTCATTAACACCGAGAGATATTGTTTTTGAAATTACAGAACGAAGCGCAATCAGTGATTTTACAGCGTTTAAATGTGTGTTAAATCATTACCGGGAACAGGGATTTCAAATCGCAATCGATGACGCTGGAGCAGGTTATTCCTCCCTTCAAGCTATTTCTGAAATTATGCCGGATTATATTAAAGTTGACCGTTCACTTGTTAGTGGCATTGACCAAAATGAAGTGAAAGAAAGTATACTGGAGGCATTTGTAACATTTTCTAATAAAATGAACAGTAAAGTAATTGCTGAAGGAATTGAAACAGAAGAAGAATTAGAGAAAGTGATGAAGCTTGGAATTGATTACGGTCAGGGATTTTTTCTAGCTAGACCTATGAACCCAGTCAAAGGAATAACAGAAAGCGCATCAAATTGCTTAGAAGCACTAAAAGAAAATTACAATAAAACTGGAAAAACTGTTGAGGTTCATATAGAAGATGAAATTATTTTCTTACGTGGTGTTACAGAAGTGAAGAGAGTAAAAGCGAGTGAACTTGCTTTCTCCTAATATTTTTAAAAATAGACAGGCATGAAATTTATGCCTGTCTATTTTTGCATTCTTTTCTTAATTACGCAATAACATGGTATCCAGAATCAACATGAATATTTTCTCCAGTAATACCTCTTGCAAGGTCACTGAATAAGAATGCAGCTGTATCGCCAACTTCTTCTGGAGTTGTCGTACGGCGAAGCGGTGCACGTTCTTCAATTTGTTTTAAAATAGAGTTAAAATCACCGATTCCTTTTGCAGAAAGTGTACGAATTGGACCAGCAGAAATAGAGTTTACACGAATGCCGTCTTTTCCTAAGTCGCTTGCTAAATAACGAACACTTGCTTCTAATGATGCTTTTGCCACACCCATTACATTATAATTCGGCAGGACACGCTCTCCGCCTAAATATGTTAATGTAACGATACTTCCGCCCTCAGTCATAAGACCTCTTGCTTCTTTTGCAACAGCTGTAAGTGAGTATGCACTAATATTATGTGCAAGCATGAAACCGTCACGGGTTGTATTTAAATATTCACCTTGAAGCTCTTCTTTATTAGCAAAAGCGATACAATGTGCAACACCATGAATTGTACCAACTTCTTCTTTAATTTGTGTAAAACATGTTTGAACTTCTTCATCACTCGTTACGTCACAAGGCAGTACAATAGAATCTTTACGCTCTAATGATTCAACAAGCTCACGAACTGATTTTTCTAAACGTTCCCCTACATATGTAAAAATAAGTCTTGCTCCAGCGTCATGTAATGATTTAGCAATTCCCCAAGCGATACTGCGCTTATTCGCAACACCCATAACGACAATATTACGACCTTCAAGTGATAAATTCATAAGAATCCTCCTTTATTACGAGTTATTAGTAGCTGGTTATAATTATATCATTCTCTCAGCTAATACGCTATCTCACACATCATTTACAGGGAACTTTTTTCTTTTTATCAGCGACTTTCCCTTTTTATCAGCGACTTTCCCTTTTTATCAGCGACTTTCCCTTTTTATCAGCGACTTTCCCTTTTTATCAGCGA
>NZ_BCVG01000069.1 GCF_001591625.1 Metabacillus fastidiosus NBRC 101226 | reverse complement strand
CTTACTGCCCGTTAAGGCTGGGATAAAGGAACAATACGAATTAGCCATTCTCAAAATAAGCTAAGATCTCATTTGGAAAATTCTATATAAATCATAAAATTTGAATGCTATAATCTAATTGTAAACTAAAGGAATCATTTTCATCTCATGTCTTACTTCCATGGCTATAAAATTATGCACAATCATTTAGGAGGAATTAAAATGACTCGAATCATTATTTCGCCAAGTAAGTACATTCAAGGACCTAATGAGCTTGAAAAGATTGCTTCATACACTAAAAAGCTCGGAAATCATGCATTCATTATTGCCGATGATTTTGTTATGGGGTTAACAGGTGAAACAGTTACAGGAAGTTATCGTGAAACAGAAAGCAGTTATACGTTTGAAAGATTTAATGGAGAATGTTCAAAGCAAGAGATTAATAGATTAAAAGAAATTTGCGAGTCAGTAAATGGCGATATCATTGTAGGTATCGGCGGCGGTAAAACAATTGATACGGCAAAAGCAATTGCTCATTACATTAATAAACCAGTCATTATCGCACCGACGATTGCTTCAACAGATGCACCAACAAGCGCTCTTTCTGTTATTTATAATGAAAGCGGTGAATTTGAGGAATATCTCTTTCTCCCGCTAAATCCGACTTATGTTATCGTTGATACAAGTATTATATCCGCTGCTCCGGCACGCCTTCTCATTGCCGGAATGGGCGACGCACTTGCAACATATTTCGAAGCCCGTGCTTGTAAAAAGGCGAATAAACTTGCGATGGCTGGGGGTCTTGCAACAGAAGCAGCAATAACACTTGCAGAGCTATGCTATGATACATTAATAAGTGAAGGCTTAAAAGCAAAACTTGCGGCAGAAAACAATGTTGTTACAGAAGCAGTCGAAAAAATTATTGAAGCAAACACATATTTAAGCGGAATCGGCTTTGAAAGCGGCGGATTAGCTGCTGCACATGCAATACATAACGGCTTAACCGCTTTAGAAGAAACACATCATATGTATCACGGCGAAAAAGTAGCATTCGGTACACTAACACAGCTCGTATTAGAAAACGCACCACTAGAAGAGATCGAAGACGTTATTTTCTTTTGCCAAAGTGTCGGATTACCAACAACATTAACTGAGCTGGGCATCATAAATATAGATGAAACTAAAATCCAAAAAGTAGCTGAGCTGGCATGCGCAGAAGGAGAAACGATTCATAATATGCCATTTCATGTCACTTCTAGTAAAGTATATGCGGCTATTTTAACAGCAGATAAGTTTGGGCAGCTGTACAAATAATGAAAGAAGAGAAAATTAGTGCGAGAATGCTAATTTTCTCTTCTTTTTGCTTTAATACAAATTAAAGTCTAATAACTTTTAATCGATGTTTCACATAGTCTCCTAAAGGTTAATATATAAATGAAAGCAAATAAACAGAATGAGAACAAAAAGAAAGGATGAAGAGGAAATGGAAAAAACACAGGATTTGCATAAAACAAATGAGGAAGTAGAAGAAACAGGCAAATATGTATGTGCCGCAGGAGAAGTAAAAGAACTTCAAAAAGGCGAAAAATTTCCAAATTGTCCAAAGAGTGATAAACCGACTACATGGAGACATACAGATCATGTGCATAAGACTGGTGAACAAGTAACAGAATCTGGTCAATATGTGAATGAAGGCGGCGTACATGTAGACTTAAAAGAAGGAGATACATTCCCAAGCTGTCCGAAATCAGGAAAGTCTGTTACTTGGAAACATAGTGGACATACACATCATTAAACGAATAAAACAGAGAGCTGCCAAAAATAATAAGCTCTCTGTTTTTCTATATTTATATTATTTTCTTATTCAAAGTTTATAAATGGTTTACTGAAGTCTTCGTTCTTATAATCATTATCCATCTTCCATTGATCATCTCCGACTTTTTTCAGCTGAAGTTCAATCGTTACATCCTCATCAGAAGGCTGCACATTTTTAAATTCATCTGCCATCGTTTTAAAAGCAAGCTTTTGAACATCAAGCTCTGAAGCATTTGGATTACTTGTTATAAAATCTTGTGCTTTTTCCTCCACAACAGGCTTTAATACACCAGCTTCAAGCGGCTTAGCTGTTACTTCTACAATTGCTGTGTCCTTTGAAATAGATTTCGTAACTATTTTTGTCGGAACCTTCTCATGCGTTGCTGATCTCATTACCGCAATGAGATTTTTAAGGCCAGCTTCATCCACTTCTCCTAAAACAGAAGGGCCGGTAAGTGCCTTCATTAAGCCTTCATCAAACGCTTTGAGATTTTCTTCTTTATTGTCCCCCGTCCATTTTTCGAAATTCGGATTATCTTTTCCGTAATAGAAGACATCTATGTACGCTTGAACTGAATTAGAAGGATATTGAAGTTTTTCAACGGTTTTTAATAGTTTTTCATCACTTCCATCAATTTCAAATTTAACCGTTTTCTCCTCCTGTAGACCTTCAATAAAAGGATGTACTATATAAATCAGTTCAAATTTACTCCCTTTATCCACAACATAAAAGAGGCTTCCATTTATTTTTTTACCTGCTGCTACACTAGTACCACTGAATCCTTCCTTATAGTCTTCAGGATCATAACTTTCTAATTTCGTATCGTTACTGTAAAGCTCAAAATGAGATTCGCTTACACTGACAGATTCTTTTCCTTTATTTTTAAGTGAGAAATCTATTTTTAATCCAAGCTGTCCCTCTTCAGCATCTGCACTTTCCGACGGAAGCTGATATTCTATATTCCCTAGCTTTATTTCAACATTTTTCGTATTCTCTTCATTTCCCTTCACTACCTCTTTAACAGTTCCCGAATTAGAACAAGCAGATACAGCAGCTGCTAAGACAAGCAATAAGGCAACAATGAAAAATCTTTTTAATACCATTTTTCTCCTCCTAAATTAAAAGTTTTTATGTATAAAATAGCAATATATCTATAATAGCTTCCAAACCATAATTTGGAATGAGAAAAATATACTATTTATCTTCTGTATCCTTTTAAAGAAATAGGTATATTAGAATATAAGCTAAATTAATAAAAAAGAGAGATGCATTCAGCATCCCTCCTTCTAATTCGTCCTTACTTTCCGAATATTTTTCACTATTTTTTTCGCATAAACAGCCGTCCCAAAAACGAGCATAATAAGAACGAGCTGTGGAATAATTGTTTCTGCCGTTGGATATAAACCGATCATTTCAATATAAGGGATTGCTTGGAAATGATGAATCGGTATCGTATTTGCGACTTGCAATGCATGGACACTTACGCCGATCATTTTAAATGCTAATACATAAATAAGCCATGCTGCAATAATAAAAAACGGACGTAGTGCAATTTTCGTGCTGTAGCGAATGACGATAAATCCAAAAACAGCCAATATGATAATGGCGATGCCAATTCCAAGTATGAGCTCCTTCACTGACATTAAAGGTGCTAAACCAGCATAGAAAATAATCGTTTCTGCTCCCTCACGAAAAATAGAAAGAAAGCTTAATGTTGTAATCGAAAATAAACTTCCTTTTGCAATTGCTTTGTTCAGGTTTTCATTCATAAAATGGTTCCAATGATGGATATTTGTCTTTGTATGGAGCCATGCACCGACAGTGAACATCATAATAACAGCAATAAGACCGATGATTCCTTCTAAGTATTCCCTACTTGTTGCCGCGGTAACTTGAGAGAAAAAGAGGTTAATACAAACAGCAAGGATAGCACTTGCAGCAATTCCTCCAACCACACCGCTCCACACCCAAATTTGTTTATCTCCATTATTTGTTTTTCTTAGAAAAGCGACAAGACCTGCGATAATGACTAATGCTTCAATTCCTTCTCTAAATAAAATGAGGAATGAATCAACGAATGAATAATTCGTTTTTCCTGCAATCAGCTTAAGATCTTTATATAAATCAGCTACGATTGTGTCTGCTTTATCTAATTCTTTATGATCCGAACTAATCAAACTAATCGCTTTTGGAACTTCGTTTTCCATTCGGTTGTATAAAGCCTGGTCTTTTGTCCTTACTTCTCCTTCAACCGCCGGCCAAATGAGAAGTATTTTATTTAAGTTTTCCATCGCTTCATCGGCTTTATTATCAGCTAGAGCCTCGTCGCTTTTTTCTAGCAGCTGAATAACATCTTCTAATTTATAATTACTGGATGTCTGCTTCACCACTTTTCCAGTTAAGAAATGATTGAATGCTGTTTTTAACTGATTAATGCTGGAAAGTGCCTTCTCTTTAGTTGGTGGTGTCTCAGCAAGAGCAATTCGAACAAAGGCAACCCCAGTTTCGATTTCACCGTAAGAGGCAATGTTCTGTGTCCGGACAATTGTTTCATTTTCTGTCCATTTTGTTAAAAATTGTCCGAATTTTTTCTCCGCCTCATCGAAATTCCCTGCATTTACTTCATTTTCAATATTTGTAACAAGAGGCAGTAGCTGTTTAATTTTCTCTTTTTCCTGTTTATCATTAACTGGGGACTGTTCTTTTTCATAGAGAACTAATCCCTTTGATAAAGTCGATAAATACTCTGTTACATGAACAGAGTCTTCTTTAGCCAGCTGTTCATTCAATTGCTTTAACGTTTTATCTACTTTATCCGCTTGTTCGCTATTTTCTTTTTCAATCTTTTCCCATCCATGTTGGAAATTAGCGACATGCTCTTTTACTGCATTTTGATCTCCTGCTTTTGCTTTCATTAATGCATCGCCAATTTCAATATATAAATCATCCAAATTTTCCGCTCCTAAGGCAGGTGGAATGACTAATAAATTAAATATAAGAAAGATTGCAAAACTTAGTGCACTTATTTTTTTCATTTTTCCATCTCCTAGTTAAAACAATGTTTCCCCTATAAATCCACCTTTTTTCACACCAGGTAAACAGGCGAAAACAGCACTTCCTTTATGGACGATGTATTCATTTAATTTATCCATCTGTGCTAATCTCTGCTGCATTGGGACAAATTGTTTACTAGGCTTGCGCTGATAGCTCATAAAAAACAACCCTGCATCAAATGTTCCAGTTTTTAAATCCATTCCGTCAGCATAGGAATATGCTCTCCGTAAAATTTGTTCTTTCCCTTTTCCATGTGCAACACGAACATGAGATGTTTTCGGAATAACATATTGTCCGTTTTCATTCTTCTCTTCTAAATCAACTTGATCAAATTCATTTTTTTTACTAAGTGGTGCACCGCTGTCACGATGGCGCCCAAATGTTTCTTCCTGATCTTTTAATGTCGTTCTGTCCCACACTTCAATGAACATTTGGATTCTTCGGACGACTAAATAAGAACCGCCAATAAGCCAGTTCGGCCCGTCACCGCGCTGTACCCATACTTGTTCATTTAACTCTTGTTTATCCTTTAAATTCGGATTGATTGTTCCATCTTTGAAACCGAATAAATTACGTGGTGTTTCATTTTTTCCACTCGATTGCTTAGAACGTAAAAATCCCGATTGTGTAAAGTGAAGCACTGCTTTTCCTCGGGCAATGCGTACTAGATTTCTAACAGCGTGGAAAGCAACTTGCATATCATCACTGCATGCCTGAATACAAATATCACCGCCGGTCCATCTTTCTTCCAATGCATCCAGAGGAAATTTCGGTAAATCTTTTAATTCAGCAGGTTTCTTATGAAGCAGCCCAAATCTGTCTTTTCCTTCTTTTTCAAAGAGAGTTGGACCAACACCAAATGTAATCGTTAAATTAGAAGCAGAAAGCCCTGCAACTTCTCCCGTATCATCAGGTGGCAGTAACCCATTTTTTGCAGGCTGTCCAATCGCCTCACCAGATGTCATTGCAACTGCTGCTTCCGTCCATTTTTTAAAAAGAGAGATAAGATCAGCTTTATTAGAAGTTGTTATATTAAGTGACGCAAAATAAAGATGATTTTGCTGTTCTGTCGTAATTCCTGCTTGATGTGTACCGTAAAAATTAATTTTATTCTTCGAATTATTTTTCCCTAATATATCAGGAAATTGATCTGTAAGTGCAAGAGCACTGCCAACTCCGCTGGTTGCAAGAAGAACTCCTGCACCTCCTAAACCGATCCCTTTTAATAAACTTCTCCGTGACACTTGTTTCGTTAAATAGTCTGGTAGCTGATCATCTTTCACTTTTTATCCCTCCGTTACTACTCCTAACTGTGAAAGCGGTTCTGCAAGCTCATTAATCGCTTGGCTTAACTGCTTTACTTCTTCCTCTTTTAAATCTGTATATAAAATGTAGCCATCATCTTTTTTATATTTATTAAGCAGACTATATAATGCATTAAAACGATCTTCAATTTCTTTTGCTAATTGCTCGTCCTGTTTTTCAAGCTCCGGCTTTAATAATTTGAAAATTTCTTCTGCACCTTCTACATTCGCTACAAAATCATATAAATCTGTATGAGAATAGCGATCCTCTTCCCCAGTCACTTTTGATGTCGATACTTCATTTAATAAATCAACAGCTCCTGTAATAAGAAGATCTGGTGTTACTTCTACCGTTTCTACTTTTGCACGTAAAAGTTTTACATCTTTTATTAACTGCTCCGCATATTTTTCATAGCCTTTTGTAGTGTTATCAACCCAAAGACCTTTCTCAATTCGATGATAGCCTGTCCATTCCGCTTCATCTACATCTCCTTCACGAGCATCAATTTTAGGGTCTAAATCAGCAAATACTTCAGCAATAGGCTCGGAACGCTCATAATGCATCCGTGCTGGTGCATAAAGCTCCTTTGCTTTTTCAATATCTCCAGAAATAACAGCATTTGCAAATGCTTCTGTCTTTGTTACAAATTCATCAATTTCACCGATTGCATATGCACGATAACTTTCAGATACTTTATTTAATTCATCTGTATTACTTTTACTAACTGTCTCCTGTTGTTCCGTCCCCTTTTCATTTGTACAGCCAAATAATAGACTGCTAGACAGCAGTAAAACAGCAGGTAATTTATATTTATTCATCGTAATAACATCTCCTATGACTTATATTCAGTAATGATTTTCATTATCATTACTTTATTATAGTTTTTTTTGAGATATTATCAATATTTTTCGTCATTTAACGACAAAAAACGAGGAGAGTTCCCTAAAAGGATACTGATAGTTCTCTTTTTACTAAAACTAGGATATTATTTCCTTATGTTAATATGAACATAGGGAGGATGATTTCATATGGCAAAAAGAAAAATTGTTATTACACATGATCTCCAAGATGAACAATTACAACGTATAAAGGAAATTGCAATAGATTGGGATATTATTAGCAGCAGAGATGAAAATATTTGGCTGGATCATATAAAAGATGCTGAAATTATCGTTGGCTGGAAAAAGGAAATCGCAGAGCATGCTATTCAGCCTAATTCACAGCTTCGCTGGTTTCAGTCATGGAGTGCAGGGATTAATAAACTTCCTCTGGAATCATTTAAAGAACTCAATATTTTACTGACAGGTGCAAGCGGCGTCCATGCATATCCCGTGTCAGAAACTATTTTCGCACTCATGCTCGCCTTAACAAGAAAAATTGATACATATGTAAAAAATCAGAGAGAGAAAAAATGGCATCATTCAGGACTAAGCTTAGAAATGCATGAGAAAACAGTTGGGATTATCGGGGTTGGGGCTATTGGAAAAGAAACAGCGAAAATTGCAAAAGCATTCGGAATGCGGGTATTAGGTGTAAGACAATCTGGAAAAAGGGAAGAATATGTTGATGAAATGTTTAAGTTAGGCGAATTAGATTCTATCATACCGGCTTGTGACTACATCGTTATTACACTTCCATTAACAAAAGAAACATATCATTTATTCGGTGCCCAACAATTTCAATTAATGAAGAAATCTGCTTTTTTCATTAATATTGGCCGCGGTAATATCGTTGTTGAACAAGAACTTATTAAGGCTCTTCAACAAAAGGCTATTGCTGGGGCAGGTCTTGATGTATTCGAAAAAGAACCGCTTTCGGAAGATAATCCACTTTGGAATTTAGAAAACGTTATTATTACACCACATTCATCAGGCTCAACAGAACATTATACTAAAAGAGTAATTGAAGATATTTTTATTCCTAATTTACAGAGCTACTTAGCTGGAGAAACACTTCCTATTAATCTGATTAATTATGAAAAAGGGTATTAAAAAATTCAGATATGAAACTTAGCCCCCCATTCCCCATTTTAATATAGGAAGGGGGTTGATTTTCCTTATGATTTATATAAATCACGCTTCAAGGAGAGAAACAATTGAAACCTAAATCAATTATTATATCTATTATTTTATCCGTCACTTTCTTTTTAATATTTTCACCGTTTTTAATTAAACTGACAGCCTACTTGCATCCGATCGTATTAGCTGTCGTCTTTCTATGTTTATTTATCGTTACTCTCTTTATTGTTTTATATATCCGTAAAGAGTCCATTTCTATTTCATTTAAAGTATTAAGAACAGGATTGATTATATATTCAATTGCTCTTATTATTTTGCTGTTTTTCCGTCCAAATGATCAAACTTATAATTCCATTAATCTTATTCCATTTGCGACTGTATCCTTTTATTTAGCGGGAAAGGTAAATTTCCTTGTTGCCTTTTATAATCTTACCGCAAATATCGGTCTGTTCATTCCTTATGGGATCTATTTCATGTTAAAAAAGAGAAGATACGAAATTCTTATCCTGCTGCCGCTTCTTTCTATCGTATCTATCGAATTATTACAGTTTGTCACAAATAGAGGGAGCTTGGATATTGATGATCTTATTTTAAATATGATTGGGGTTTTTACCGGATATTTATGTTTTCCTCTTTTTAAAAAAATTATAATTGTGAACAATGTAAGTGGATAATAGAAACTAATATTCGGCATTAAAGAGCGGTATTAATTAAGAAATAGATATAGGAAAGACTTTTCCTTTGCCATTGCTCGGTTAAAGAAGAAATTTACTCATCAAAAATTTCCAAAAGGCGCTGTCCGATAAGTCCCTAATAAGTTTTAAAAGCTGAAAGGCCCAAAAGGGTTGATTTTTACCCTTTTGGGACATCCTACTAAAATATTATTCATCTAAATTAGAAATAATAATAACAACACGGCGATTTTTCTTTCGTCCTGCTTCTGAATCATTTTTTGCAATAGGTTTAAATTCACCGTAACCGACAGCCGTAAATCTTGAGGCTTCGATATTTTCTTTATTTGCTAAATAATCAATTACACTTATAGAGCGGTCTGTTGACAGCTGCCAGTTTGATTTAAATCTCTCATTTGAAATAGGAATATTATCAGTGTAGCCTTCCACGATCATTTGATTTTCCATTTTCGCCAACAATGGAGCAATATCCGTTAAAAATCCCTTCGCTCCATCCAATAAATTAGCCTGTCCTGATTCAAACAGCATTCTTTCTGGAAGAACAAGCTCAATTCCCCGCTTCGTCTTATTTGCAAAAAGCTCATTTTGTAGCCCGTTTTCTTTTGAAAATGTTTCTACAAAGGACATAACTGCCTGCTCTTTTTCTTCCAGTTTTTTTAATTCCTCTAGCTTTTTCTGTTCTTCCTCTGTAATAGAAATTTCATCTTCCCCATCTTTATCTTTTGTGCCTACTGACTGCTGAAATTCATTAACAGGACGGTCTTTAAACGATTGGACCGTTTTTTGTAAACCTTCTTGAGAAATATCTGAAAATGATATGAGGACAATAAATAAAACTAAAATAATCATCATTAAATCAGAAAAAGTGACGAGCCAATTCGGACCGCTTTCTTCAGGATGTTTACTATTTTTATCGAATTTCATTGTGCGCCTCCTGTTTTAAGCGCTCACCTAACTGGGGGGAAAGAATAGACTCCAATTGTTCCTTTAAAATAAATGTATTTTGATTTTCTTTAATGTTCAAAAGCGCCTTTATAATGATTTCACGTTTGAAAATCTCCTCTTCGCTTAAACGGTACAGCTTATTTGCAATCGGGGTAAATACAAGATAAGCGAGTAACACTCCATAAAATGTCGTAACAAGTGCAACTGCAATAGCAGGACCGATCTCAGCAGGGTTTTGAATATTTTGCAGCATAATAATAAGTCCAATAATTGTTCCAACCATTCCCCATGCCGGAGCCATTTCTCCTGCTTTGTAAAAAACACGATAGCCTTGTTCATGACGGCGTCTAAGCGCATCAATTTCTGTTGACATAATTGATTCAACCATTTCCGAAGAAAGCGGACTTAACACGAGATTAATTCCTTTTTTAATAAAAGGATCTGAAATATGCTTCGCCTCATCCTCAAGTATTAAAAGGCCTCTATCATTATTTTCTTTCGACTTTCGTGATAATTCAATAAGCGTATCAACAAGCTCTTTTAAATTAAGCTCCGGTCTCCTGAATACATGTGAAACAACAGCAATTGCTTTTCCAATCTCTTTTCCTCCAAATCCAACGAGAAGGGAACAAAAAACCCCTCCTACCACAATAACAAAGGAAGAAACACTAATAAATGCGAGTAACGCATCTTTTCCGCCTACAAAATAAATACTAATATAAATTAGAATAAACCCCAAAATAATACCAAAAGGGGTTAAAAAATCTTGCCTTTTCATTATTTCTCTCCTTCATAAAATAGTATAAAAGGATTATTACCAATCCTACTAAATCACTATATCAAACTTCTAAACAATTTTAAACAAATAATGAAAGCGATGCCAATTTTAAAAGTCGGTCTTAAATATAATTTCCTCTTCCAATATATATAGATAACTATTATTTTTCTAATATAATATAAAAAGAGAATTAACTATATATTTAAAGCCTTGATATGTATTCATAAAACTTAGTACCACATGCGATCAAATTTTAATAAAGACAATGTTAGGAAACGTTCAATAGAATGTAATCATGCAGTTCTTTCCCATACAAAAAGACCTGTGAATAATCACAGGTCTTCTATTAATCAATTAGATTTTCATAACTGCGCCAGTGTTAGCAGATGTTACAAGCTTAGAGTAGCGTGCTAAATAACCAGTTTTAACTTTTGGTTCGAAGCCTTTCCAGTTTGCTTTACGTGCTTCCCATACGTCTTCTGGAACTTGTACGTCCATTGTGCGCTTGTCGATATCGATAACGATATGGTCGCCGTTTTCAACGAATGCAAGCGGTCCGCCTTCAGCAGCTTCTGGTGAAGCATGTCCGATTGAAAGTCCGCGTGATGCACCTGAGAAACGTCCGTCAGTAACAAGAGCCACTTTTGGTCCAAGACCCATACCAACGATTTGTGAAGTTGGTGCAAGCATTTCAGGCATACCTGGTCCACCTTTTGGTCCTTCATAGCGGATAATTACAACATGACCTGCTTTTACTTCGTCATTTGCAATTCCTTCTAATGCCTCTTCTTGTGATTCAAATACGATTGCTGGACCTTCATGGCGTGTAATTCCGTTTTGAACACCACCAGTTTTAATAATCGCACCGTCTGGAGCAAGATTACCGAATAATACAGCAAGTCCACCTTTTTCAGTATATGGTTTATCAATTGGATGAATAACATCATAATCTTGTACTTCACAGCCAGCGATGTTTTCACCAAGTGTTTTACCTGTTACTGTTAACGTATCAAGATGAAGCGCGCCTTCTTTTTTCGATAATTCGTATAATGCTGCAGATACTCCGCCTGCTTCATGTAAATCTTCAATATGATATTCTGAAGCTGGTGCTAATTTAGAAAGATGCGGTACGCGCTCTGCTACTTCATTAATTCTTTCAAGCGGGTAATCAATACCTGCTTCATTTGCAAGTGCAAGTGTATGCAGAACTGTATTTGTTGAACCGCCTAATGCCATATCAAGTGCGAATGCATTGTCGATTGCTTTTTCTGTAACGATATCAAGCGGTTTAATATCGTCTTTAATTAAGTTCATTAATTGTTTTGCAGATTTTTTAACGAATTCTTTACGTTCTGGTGCAACAGCTAAGATTGTTCCATTTCCAGGAAGTGCAAGGCCTAATGCTTCAGCAAGACAGTTCATTGAGTTTGCTGTGAACATACCTGAACATGATCCACATGTTGGACAGCCGAATTGCTCTAATTCTTCTAATCCTTTTTCATCTAATTTACCAGCTTGGAATGCACCAACACCTTCGAATACAGATGAAAGAGAGATTTTCTTACCATTGCTGTCAACTCCGGCTTTCATCGGACCACCGCTGACGAAAATAGTCGGGATATTTACACGCATTGCTGCAAGCATCATCCCTGGTGTAATTTTGTCACAGTTTGGAATACAAACCATTCCGTCAAACCAGTGTGCAGATACAACTGTTTCAACAGAGTCAGCGATAATTTCACGGCTTGGTAATGAGTATCTCATACCGATATGCCCCATCGCGATTCCATCGTCAACACCGATTGTATTCATTTCAAACGGAACACCGCCCGCTTCACGAATTGCTTCTTTTACTATTTTTCCGAATTCTTGTAAATGAACATGTCCTGGAACAATATCAATATATGAGTTGACAACCGCGATAAACGGTTTACCAAAGTCCTCTTCTTTAACACCGGCAGCACGAAGTAAACTTCTATGTGGCGCACGGTCAAATCCTTTTTTAATCATGTCACTACGCATTTTAGCCAAGATAATCCCTCCATTTATCATGTCTTACATTAATCTCTTTCTCAAAAACACGAAAAATAATTACTTACTTATTGTAACATTTTTTTTAGTATAATTATAAATTAAACCTCTTTTTTTTCATTATGTAAAGGGAAACTTGACGAAATCTGTCACATTCTCAAGAAATTTTTCATAAAATTTTATATTTTACAATAATTATCCTCGCTACTCATATTCCTTAGTGGGACACGCATAAAATAATGGTAAAACAAAGTAAGGAGCCTTAGGAATGAAAAAAATAATCACTTTACTTTTTATCCTTACAATTATTGTATTTGTCTCATATTTTGAATCGTCTGAAAAGGAATATGTCACGAGTTTTCCTGCTTTTTCTAGTGAAGGTTCTACTGTTACAACTGCAGTTGAATCTGATAAAGAAAAACTTTCTCTTCCTGTTTTAGAAAAAAAATTAGTCGGCAGCACGTATATTGATGGCTACGAAGTAGAAGTATATCGTGAATATGAAGTATACAAGGATGAAGACGGAGAGATTATAGAAAGTATTCCTACTTCTAATTATAATTATTTACGTTATAAAGAATAAAAAAATAACTGCTGGGATCCCAGCAGTTATTTCTCTTCTCGTTTATTATAATCGTATAATGTTGGATCCACTGTTTTAAACCCTTCCGGTGTGTAAAAACGTAGTAAATCCCCATATACTGTTTTATCTGATAAGCGAAGCTTCGTTTCAGCTACTTCTTCACTTTGTTTTATATCCTCATTTGCTTCTATTAATAAACCTGTTTTTGTATCATAATATTTACCATCTACCGCCGTTACTTCAGGTGTCACGAAATTACCGTTGCGGAATGGAACAATCTCACTATGTTCGGAAGATAGTAAGTCTGTCCCGAATTGAATGTAATCTTTCGTATCAATTCCTAGTAAGTGCATCACTGTAGGGCGAACATCGACTTGACCGCCATACTGTGACTGGATACCGCCTTTTACACCTGGAACATGAATAAATAATGGTGTTTCTTGCAACTGTGCACTTTCAAAAGGTGTAATTTCTTTTCCCATTACTTTTTCCATTGCTGCATTATGATTTTCAGAAATTCCATAATGATCCCCATACATAACGACAACAGTATTATCATATAAGCCGGCTTCCTTTAAATCATTAAAGAACTCTTCTATTGCTTCATCCATATAACGGGCTGTTTGGAAATAACGGTCAACTGATCCATCACCTGTTGTATGCGGTTCAATCGTTGCTTCCTCTTCCGAAATCGGATATGGGAAATGGTTTGTTAACGTAATGAACTTAGAATAGAACGGCTGCTTCAAAGATGTTAAGAGCGGCATTGATTCTTTAAAGAAAGGTTTATCTTTTAAGCCGTAGTTAACGACATCCTGTTCATTCATATCATAGTATTCCGCATCGAAGAATTTTTCATAGCCCAATGCTTTATACATAACATCACGGTTCCAAAATGATTTATAATTACCGTGGAAAACAGCTGTTGTGTAACCTAATTGATCATAAATTGCTGGTGCTGCTTGGAATGTATTTTGCCCTTTTGTTGTAAAAACTGCACCTTGCGGCAATGGGAAAATGGAGTTTTCCATCATAAATTCTGCATCAGATGTTTTCCCTTGGCCTGTTTGATGGTAAAAATTATTAAAATAAAAAGTATTTCCATCATGTGCCAGCGAATTTAAGAAAGGCGTCACTTCCTCACCATTCAATTTATAATCAATAACGAAATTTTGTAACGATTCAAGCGATACATAGATTACATTCATCCCTTTTGCTTTTCCGAAATATTCAGGATTCGGACTCGCAAAATTCGCCTTTACGTAGTTCTCTACTTCCGTTATATCATTTGTATCTGCTAAAGCTCTCTGTGCTGATGATTTTGAGCTTTGAATCGCATCATAAATCGTATAGTTGTACATTCCTAAATATTTCACAATATAGTTGCGGTCAAATGTTCTCGTTAAAAGCTGCGGACGATCTGTTTCCGCTAAACCAAGATTTACTATGAACATAACGACTGCAGCAGTAAACACAGCAACAATAGTTTTGCGCTTCATTTTCACTTGCTGTGGTTTTACAAATTTAAATGAAACTAAAATAATTAGGAGTAGTGTATCAATAAAATATAAGAAATCATATGGATGCACAAGGGCACCGATACTTTGACCTAAATCACCAGCATTTTTCGTCTGAGTTAACGTAGGTACTGTAATAAAATCATTAAAAAAACGATAATAAACGATATTTGCATATAATAAAAAAGATAAAAGGAAATCAATAATTATAATCCAAATATACGATTTTTTCCCTTTTGCAAATAAACCGAATCCGAGAAATAGAAGTGCAGAACTTATAGGATTCATAAATAATAAAAATTTCTGCATCGTATTTTCAATACCTAAATTAAATTCAACATTATATACAGCATATGTCTTGATCCATAAAAGAAGAGCTGCAAATAAGAAAAAACCAAGCTGCTTATTTAAAACAGCACGACTGTTATTGAATAACTTTTGCAAACAAAATCACCTCTTGTAAAAATATTCTATTCAATGAAATATTTCTCAATCATT
The DNA here is from genome assembly GCF_001591625.1 of Metabacillus fastidiosus NBRC 101226. Classification (GTDB taxonomy): domain Bacteria; phylum Bacillota; class Bacilli; order Bacillales; family Bacillaceae; genus Metabacillus; species Metabacillus fastidiosus. The sequence continues at coordinate 5,459 of NZ_BCVG01000069.1, read as the reverse complement.
ATATGAAAATCATAAATTCGCAATAAAATATATCATACTCCAAAATGGCTGAATGTCAATTTTTATTTAGCTAATGAAAGTGATATAATATGTCATATTATTAACAGAAAAGGATGACTTATGATGGAAATTACAAATGCAGTTTTAGAAGAAATCATTGATCCGACCGGCATACTTCAAGGAGAACGGTATGAAGTTATTTTGCAAGTAAATATTGATGAAGACGACGATATTTATACAGAAAATGGTATATATATAAAAGTAATTTACGCTGTTCAAGATGGTAAAGGAAAAATTGCTCAATATTATTTAATTGAAAATAAAACTGAGAAACATCTTGATTTTGCATTAGAAGAAGAGGAAGAAAAAATAATTGATGAATACTGCCAAAAACTGATTCAGGAATAAAAAGAGTAAAATAATTTCTTTTGCACATCATAATAGCGTTCGAAAATAAAGGGGGTATATAAAATGAACGTTAGAAGAGCAAAAGAAATCTCACAGCAAAGTGAAATTGTTGACGTATATTATAATGATGAAACTATTCTTATTCAAAATGTAAATGAAGCAGATGGCACTGCGAGAATTTATTCACGAAACAATCGTGAGAACGAACTTACTGTTCCTGTTTCAAGCTTAATGGAAAAGTAAAAAACTGCCGTAAAGGCAGTTTTTTACTTACTTATAATTTAATATCGTCTTTTATTTTATAGTCACCAGTGTTTTCTTCAACTGCGTTGAACTTTACTTTTGACCTTCTTCTAACGTTTAAAACCTTCACCAGTGATCCTACTGAAGTGAACGAATACATCGTTTTCCTCTTCTACTTCGATAAAGTGAATCTTCAGGCAACAGGGATGCGAATCTCCCCATTGATTATTAAATGAACTAATCGAGCGTTCCAGTTAGGCTCGATGCCTCAAATGGCTTGTTAACATAGTATATTAATAAAAAGTTTGCTCACTAAGCAAATAATAATTCAATTATCATAAAGATTACCGGCAAAATGGTGAGTAAATAATCTTACAAATATGTGAATCATATCGCTTCATAACTTAAAATTTATTTTATCATTTTTGCAAATAGAAATACTAACGACTTCTTCTAAAAATCAAAACAACGAAAGCCCTACCTCTCTTCCGTCCTTGTGGCTCCGAAGCCACGCCAGTGTGAATTGCTTGTGTTCACTTAGGCTTTAAATTTCTTAAATTAAATAAGCAGTATCTGTAATATTAAATGATTTTCCCAGTAAAGTCAAGATATTACATTCTTTATTTATATGTAACATTAAGGCTGGGATAAATAATTATCCCCCGCTAACTGGAGGTATAAGAGCAATTACATCATTTTCTTCAATAATATCTTCATCCGTTGCATAATTCTCATTAATCGCAATCATGACATTTTGTAATGATGACAGGCGTGTTTCATTTTCTAACGAATTTCTCAACTCTTTTACAGAAAGCCCTGCCGCTTGCATAAATAAATGATCTTTCCCTGCTGCTTCTTGTAAATAAGCAAATAATAATACTTTATTCATCATTTCAGCTCCTCGTTTGCATATGGATTATGTTCCAATTGGTCACCAATCCACATCTCCCCATCTTCCCAAATTTCTTTTTTCCAAATTGGGACGAGTTGCTTTATCCTTTCAATCGCATATTCATTCGCTTCATATGCATCGCGGCGATGCGGAGTAGAAACTGCAATAACAACAGCAATATCAGAAATTTCAAGCTTGCCGACACGATGGGTAATCGCCACTTCTGCTTCTGCCCACCGCTTCTTAATTTCCGTACCAATTTGTGCGAGCATTTTCACAGCCATCGGCTCATATGCGACATATTCTAACGATAAAGTTCTTTTCCCTTTTGTAAATTCTCTTACTATACCGGTAAAAGTTGTAACAGCACCTGCTTCTCTCTTAAACACCTTCTTCGATACAGCTTCGATGGAAATCGCTTCATGGACAATTTCAAATAATGTTTCCATCATTTACAGCACCCCACTTAAAATTCAGTTCAAATATTTTACTATTGTCATCAAAATAAAAATACAGGAAATAATCTATCCTATCTTTTTAATGACTATATTAACTCCATAGCGGCTTTTAATGTTTTTCTCACTATTTTTGCTTGAAATTATTCTCCCCATGGATCAGGACATCCTGTTTCTTCTCCTAAAAGTAAAACATCTACTTCCCATCCAATTTCATATCCTCTCGTACTACCGGGTAAAACAATAAGACAATCTGCTTCTGCAAGAGAGCTTACAGCATTTGACTTATCAAGTCCAACCGGATTCACTATTAATTTTCCATTTTCAAATTCTAGTTTTCCACGAATGAATCTAGCAAATGAATTTGGCTGCACAAACGAAGCTCCAAGTATTGCACTTATTTTTTGTAAATGGGGTCTTTCTGAAAAAAGATATGTGCGGACGATTGGTCTTACAAATAATTCAAAACCAACATAACACGCGGATGGATTCCCTGATAGACCGAATAATAATTTTCCGTCTAGCTCAGCAACAGTAGTAACACTTCCTGGTCTCATTCCAACTTTATTAAATAAAACAGCTGCACCTAATTTTTCATAAATAGCTGGCAAATAATCATAATCACCAACAGATACACCGCCAGTTGTTATTAAAAAATCTACCCCTTCAACCTTTTCTTTTATGAAAGAATAACATTGGTCAAAATTATCAGCTAATTTCCCGAAATAGACAGGCTCCGCACCGCTTCGAACAACTTGTGAAATCATCATATATGCGTTACTATTACGAATTTTCCCCGGCTTTAATTCATCTCCCACTTCAAGCAGCTCACTGCCAGTTGCAATAATCCCGATTTTTGGACGTCTTGCAACTCGGACATTTGCATAGCCAAAAGTAGCTAAAAGAGCAACAATCCCCGGATTTATGTATGTTCCTTTTTGTATTAGAGAGGTTCCTTTTTCCACATCTTCTGCCTGAAACGAAATATTATCACCTTTTTTATACTCATGGCTAATTGAAAAGAATGGCTGTCCATCTTTTTCATATTGTTTCGTTAGCTCAAGCATTATAACAGCATCACAGCCATCTGGAATTTGTGCACCAGTCATAATGCGGACAGCTTCATTTTCCCCGACTTTCCCATTGTAAACAGAGCCTGCTCCGATTTCAGTGATTACTCTAAATGCAACAGGGGTTTCCTTTTTCGCTCCGATAGAGTCTTGTGCCCGAATGGCAAATCCGTCATATGGTGAGCGATCAAACGGCGGAACAGCATGATCAGCAATTAAATCTTCTGCCAAATATCTTCCATAACTCTCATGAATAGAGACTGTTTCATGTTCCCCGGCAAGTGAAAAAGCCATTACTTTATTAATTGCATTTGAAACAGCAAGCGGTGTTCTTTTCTCCAAACCTGCTCCTCCTTATTAACTAATATTATCGTTCTCTATTACATTGTAAGCCATCATAATAATTAAAGACTAATTTCATCACTATAAACCTCTAATTCAGTAACATACTGAATGTTTATCCTTCGGGCTTATCACATCCTCAAATTACCTTATTTTCTAACTATGATATTTTTTACATTATTTTAACAAATTTAAAAGAATAAATTACTTCATTTCAAGACAAATTATGTAGAGGAGGTGGATAATTATGAAAAAAATTGGTGTAGAGCAATCATTATCAAACGTAACATCTGCCCTGCAGGAGAAAGGGTATGAAGTTATTACATTAAAAAATGAACATGACGCAAAAGGCTGTGACTGCTGTATAGTCACTGGGCAGGATACTAATGTGATGGGTATTCAAAATACTGTGACACCTGCTTCTATTATTTCTGCAGAAGGCATGACAGCTAATGAAATTTGTAACGAAGTAGAAGAAAGATTAAACCGCCAGCATTAAACAAAGCAGATGGAAGGTTAGATGAGGATGTCCCAAAAGGGTAAAAAACAACCCTTTTGGGACATCCTGCTGAAAGGCCCTGTAATGAAAATCCAATAAAATCAAGGATTTTGCAACAGAGCCTTTCAGCTTTTAAAATTTATTAGAGACTTATTGGACAGCCCTATCTAACCTTCCTGACATTTTAATAATAAAGGGCGTACTAGCCATTATTTTTATTTAACATTTTAATATGCTTATTTAATTGTTTTAAAATAGCCCTTCTTGTAAAAATACCTTCGAATACTTCTTCTTCATTTTGCACACAAACAAACGCGTGATTAATAACAAGTTCTAAGCCGCGTACGACGGGATCTTGTAAGGATAGTCTCGGGATATCACGATTCATTACTTCTTCTACTTTCATATGTTCAAGCTTTTCGAATTCGATACGTTCTAAGCCTAAAATGGAGTCCATAATCATATTTGTACCAATTAACCCATGTAGTTTAAATTGCGGATCTAATACAGGGATTGCTGTATAACCTGTTTTCGTTAATACTAAAAGGGCATGTTCTAAATTATTGCCAAGTTGAACATGTGCTACTTTATCTCCTGGAATCATTAAATCTTGGATTGCCGTACCAATCAACTCATCCGTTTGAACACTTATCATAAGCCGTTACTTCCTCTCTCTGAAAACTTTTGACCCAGCCAACCATTATGATATCATAAAGTAAGATCGCATTCATTATGATAAATGAAGCGCTTTCTTTTTTATTTTATCGTAAATAATGGGTATTAAGACCTCTCGTTGTAAAATTATGAGATAAAATGAAGAAATCTATATTAGCTTTCTCCTTTTAATAGAATATTAATTATACATACAAAAGTTCATCATATTAATGTATAAGTAAAATCGTTTTTTCCATAGAAAAACAGTACCCTAATAAGGAGTACCGTCAAACATATGTAGGCAAGTACTATTATTTCGTATACCGATTCGCATAGCTCGACGCCGCATAAGAATCCGGCTTAATTTTTGCTTCAATTCCCATCGCCCGAATTCTTCCTGTCATTTCATGAATCAAATCTTTCGTTATACCTTTTTTCCCAATGTCAAGATGGATTTCAAAAACTAAATCAGCTCCTTCATCTGTATAAGGAATGAGTAAGTCTGATAATCCAATTAAATAATCTGAAATCATATGAGCAGCGATTTCCTGACTGAGAGCTGTCTCTGTTGAAATTTTTTCACGCACACTAAAAATAGGCCGGTCAACATAGTAATTTCGTAAACATCCCCATGCACCTTTCCCAACTCTGTGCATATGAATGGCTGTTATAAATCTTGTTTCCCTCTGATGTACATGAGAATCTGTCCCAATTGATAAAATATATTCAGAACGCGGATCTTGTAAAATAAATGACTGAAGACGCTCATTTACTGTATCAAATGACATTTGACTTTCTGAAATATTATAAAAGGTTACATTCTCTCCCATGTCACACTCCCTTAAATTTCCGGCGTAAGATGAATAAAGTGAAACTTCCATCAGTGGGGTTTTTCC
>NZ_BCVG01000068.1 GCF_001591625.1 Metabacillus fastidiosus NBRC 101226 | reverse complement strand
TTGCTAGAACTTTGAAGGGGGAGTCTTGCTGCCCGTTAAGGCTGGGATAAATTAATGTTTTATCACATCTTCTATAAAGCTTAACTTCCTGTTAAAACTAAGCTAAAAACAAAAATAAAATTATACTTTTAAAAATAAAAAACCTTTCAAAATTACAAGTAAATCCATTTATTACTCATATTTCCTTCACAGAATTTTAAAATTTTCCTAAACTTCCAACATTTATAATGGTATTATATACCCATGACCTAAGGAGGATTATTTTGAGAATTGAAACTGCAATACATTATATTAATGAATACTGTAAGACTAACAACCTTCCAAAGGCTCGATCTTTAATCGAACACAATTGGACAAGAATTACAGAGTCAAGATACTATCTTCACTTAAATTTTAATGCTCAATACTTAGTGAAGATCATTAAAGAGGAAATTGAGAAGGGGATGCATCAGCAGCTCACTCTTGAGGAAAAGAGAATTTTGAATCAAATGAATCAGTACGTTCGTGACCTCAGATATTCTCATGCTAAAAAAACTTATACAAAACATAAAGATCTGTTTAATAGATCTGAAGTCCATAACTGGCTCACTTCTGAAGCTAAAATGTTATGCGATGCTTTCATAGCTCAGCCTTAAAACGATTTGGCTGGTTCCCTCCATTGTTTTGCATGCGCGAAGCAATTTTCCATACTTGAATGGCTCTATATTTAAAGTCCTTTTGGCTATTATTTCATATTATCTTTTTATTATTATTTTTTTAACAAAGCCAACCGAGTAAAAGAGAGTTGCTTATTCAGCTTTTCACTAAACTTCCCGATATATATAACGGGGGTGAAACTTTTGGATATTGCAGCATTATCAATTGGAATGAATCAAGCTTCACTTAGTCAAAATGTCAGCATTGCCTTAGTCAAAAAAGTAATGACTACTGCAGAACAAAATAGTGATGGGCTAATTAAAATGTTAGAAGCTTCTCATCCTACTTTAGGTAAAACAATTGACCTGAAAGCTTAGGATATAAAAATGCATTCATATTCTGAATGCATTTTTTATATTTTATAGTAATCCTATTTCATGGATGATAAACATAATTTATTTCAAAATCAATATTATTGTCCATCAGCCAAAACAGAAAAATGACAAACAAACACATGCCTATATTTACTGGTTAGAAACTAATAATAAACATATTATCAAAAAAGTGAAGAACTTATTCACAGTTTCAAACACCCTGTTAACGTTTAACATAATAATGACGATCATTCAGCAGCAAACTTAAACACAATTGGATTTCTTGGTCTAACAGCATCATCCAGCTTCTACTCTGCTCACCAAACGACAGAATCTACAAATAGCAGTTCCTCAAGCAGCAACGGCGGTGTTGGGGTGGTGGAAGAGGAGATTCTGCGAGCATTTTAAATAAAGAAAGATTATGACGAAAACGAGGGCTGTCTTGCTCTCGTTTTTTGATTTGGACCTATAAATGTAAAACGGGACTTTATAATATCCAACACCATATATACACTCTGATACATGCAGCAAAAGATTCGTTTCATGCTTTGAATAAAAATCTTTTCCCTACAAACAATAACCATATATAAAGGAAATCTTCCTTCAGTGGGGGTTTTTTTCATTGCCTACTGATGCCCGCAGAATACGGGTCACACATACGCGCCCGTCTGAAGTGGTGAATTTAGTATGTTTTCTATTGTTTGGACCTTTACTAGCAGTTGAACTCCCGCTTAATTTCTTAGAATTCTCATAACTTTGAAGTCGGGTGTCTTACTGCTCATTAAGGCCGGGATAAATTTATTAGGGGGAAAAGAATGAGCAATATACTAAAAAGGAAATCGTTATTTATTCTTTTCATCATTCTTTTAGGTGGAACAATTTTATTAACTCAGGAAGAAAGCACTGATGCTTTCTCTAACCAGGTTGTTCAAATGGGAGCAGTTGGAGAAGATGTCATTGAGCTGCAATCCCGATTAAAGTATATCGGCTTTTATAAAGGAGAAATCGATGGTGCTTTCGGATGGGGCACATACTGGGCACTTCGAAATTTCCAATCTGAATTCGGACTGCCCATTGATGGATTAGCAGGCTTAAAGACAAAGCAAAAGCTTGAAAGTGCAACGAAATATAATAAAGGGGCTAATGAAACCAAAAAAGCGACGGCTACGAATGTACCTTCTGGATTTTCTCAAAATGATATCCAGCTTATGGCTAATGCTGTGCATGGAGAGGCACGAGGTGAGCCTTATGTCGGTCAAGTTGCAGTAGCTGCTGTTATTTTAAACCGGGTAAACAGCCCATCATTTCCTAATACAGTATCAGGTGTTATCTTTGAGCCTCGTGCTTTCACTGCAGTTGCCGATGGACAAATTTGGCTAACTCCAAATGAAACATCGAAAAAAGCTGTCTTAGATGCTATTAACGGGTGGGATCCTACTGGAAACGCCATTTATTATTTTAATCCTGATACAGCAACAAGCGGATGGATATGGGGCAGACCGCAAATAAAACAGATCGGAAAACATATTTTCTGTAAGTAGAATAGAAATCTAAAAGAACATTCAGCGTAAGAGATTAAATGAGTGAACCATATTACTGAAATAGAAAAACTGTTTCAGTAATTGCCGAACAGCCCAAATAGGGAAAATCTCGCTGATATACAGCAAACATCAATTAATTAGATGATATAGCAAAAAGTTGAGCATCCCATCAACACTGGGATGCTCAACTAACAGCTAAGATAAATACAATTATTTCAAGCTTTGTGAAAGCTCCGTAAAAATAATTCCTAAAGCAAAAGCGCCAGCATCAGGATGGCCGAGGCTTCTTTCACCGACCGTTCCAGCACGTCCCATTCTGGCAACGATATCTTTCGTCTTTTCTGCCCCTTCAACAGCCGCTGCCGCTCCTTTTACAAAAGCTGTCTTAAAGTTCTCTCCAGCTGTTGCACTTTCTTTCCATGAATTTGCGCAAGGTACGAGTGCGTCGATAAGAGTTTTATCTCCTACTTCCGCTCCTCTTCCAAAAGAACGTTCGCCAATGGACTGTATACCTTCTACTGCAGCTTGCAGCATTTCTGCAAATTCTTCAACTGTTAACTCATATTTTCCTTCGACTGCCTTGCCTGCAGCCCTGAAAGCACCGCCCCAAATAGGACCAGAAGCACCTCCACAGTATTCCATAATAATCATAGAACATTCATTTAAAAAAGTGCCGATATTCAAATTTTCTTGCTCTGTAATCGTACTCCATTCCCGCTTTAACTGTCTGAATCCTTTAGCAACACTCATTCCAAAATCTCCATCACCCGCATGTGAATCCAATTTGCAGAACGGCACTTCATTTTTGATAATAATTTCACTCATTTTATCAACAATAAAAATCATATTTTCTAATGTGGTTGTGTCTTTCTTCAAAACAGCAAACTCTTCCGCTGTTTCTGTCTCAAAGGATACAGATTTCGTTTCTTCCTTCTCTTCAATATGAGTGTATTGTACAGTTTCAATTGGTCCATCTACTTTAAATGCCGGTGTATCACTTTCTCTGGAGAGCAATGTTTTTAACTCTTCATCCAGCTTCATTACTGATAAGGAAACACCAGCCATATCAATACTAGTCATATAATTACCGACAAATGTTCGATAAATTCTTATATTTCTATTAGAAAGTTCCCGAGTAACCGCATTATTAAAAAGATAAAGCTCCTGTAAAGGTGTACCACCAAATCCATTCACTAAAAGAGCAATTTCAGCAAGTTCATCATCGCTGAAATCATCCAAAAGATCGTGTATCATACGGGAAGCCAGCTCATCTGCATTCGCAATCTTCTCCCTCTTTATTCCCGGCTCTCCATGAATACCGACTCCATATTCAATCTCATTCTCAGCCAGTTCAAAAGTTGGTGAACCGCTCGCAGGAACTGTACAAGAAGTGAGTGCTAAACCAATACTTCTTACGTTATTTGCCGCTTTTTCCGCTGCAGCTTTCACCTCGCTAAGCTCTCTTCCTTCTTCAGCTGCTGCCCCAGCAATTTTATGTACTAAGACCGTACCCGCCACCCCACGGCGCCCTACAGTATAAAGGCTGTCTTCAACTGCAATATCATCATCTACTTTGACATATTCTACTTGGATACCATCCTCAGCAGCTAAGTAAGCCCCATTTTTAAAATTCATCATATCTCCACTGTAATTTTTAATAATGAGCAAGGTGCCTTTTTTGCCGGAAGCTGCTTTAATCGCCTGATATACTTGTATTTGGGAAGGTGAAGCAAATACATCTCCGCATACTGCCGCATCAAGCATTCCTTTTCCTACAAATCCCGCATGTGCAGGCTCATGTCCGCTGCCTCCTCCACTAATGAGCGTTACCTTATTTTCATTTAATTCCTTTTTCTTTATAACTTTATATTTTTTCAAAAATTCAAGTTCTGGATGAGCCAGCACTATTCCATTGCACATTTCCACGACAAGAGTTTCAGGGTTATTAATGATTTTTTTCACTTTTATTCCCCCATTATACTTTTTAATATTGCCTTCGAGAATTCTAAGAAAATAAATTTTAAAAAAGAAAATATTTTACAAATTAAGTATACTAAACCATTTCCTAATATTGCTAGACTTTTGTTCATTATTAGGAAGTTCTGTATGATACGCTTTATTGCCTTAGAAATTATAATTTTATCACTCTCGGGATTATTGAGATTTTAATTATACTTATTTTACATTTACTTTCTTTAAATATAATTATTAAACAACGTAAAAAGCCTGCTTCTTTTTAAAAAAACAGACTCATTCAAATTATTTTCAAATAGAACAAACTTAATGTTCCCTGTTCACAATATAATTCAATAGATGCTTCAAAAAAGCAGTATTTCGCGGTATTTCCTGCAATACTTCCGACGCAAGACAATAATGCTCCCACATTGCCTTTTTAGCATCGGCAGAGCCTAAAATTGACACAAAAGTAGAGTTGTTGTTTTCAGCATCTTTCCCAACCGATTTCCCTAATAATTCTAAATCTCCTTCGACATCAAGAAGGTCATCCTTAATTTGAAAAGCAATCCCAGCATGATAAGCAAATTTTTTCAAAGCTTGCATTTCCGATTCTTTTGCACCAGCGAGAATAGCTGGCATGATAAGGGAAGCTTCAAATGCCAGCCCTGTTTTATAAAAGCTCATTATATTCAATTGTTCAAGTGTTAGCTGCTTCCCTTTGGAACCGAGATCCATTGCTTGCCCCCTGCACATATCTACTGTGACTTGTGCTGAATATTGAATTAATTGAAGTACTGCTTTTGGCTCAAATGTATCAAGTGACGCCTGTTCCTCAACTGCCTTGTGAGTAAGAAAGAGACCTGTTAATTCCGCTATTGCAACATTATACACCTCATGCACAGTGGGACGTCCTCTCCGAATTGCCGCATTATCCTGAGCCGGTAAATCATCAAAAATTAAGGATCCTGTATGCGCGTACTCTAATGATCTTAAGATAGGCACAATTGCTGAGCTTTCCAATCCATATGCTTCAACACCTATAACCCAAGCTGTTATCGGTCTTAATCTCTTTCCATCACCTTCTAAGCTATAGTTTGCTGCCTGAACTATCGGCTCCTCCATCAAAGAACCAAGATCCGTTTTAGTAATAGGTAGCACGGTGTTAATTTTGTTACGTACAGCTTCAATCTTATGAAAAAAATCCTCCTGTTCTCTCCGTTCATTTTTCAGCATCGTAATCATATGATCCCTAAGCAGTTTATCAAAGAAATCTACATCATCCGCTTTTCGAACCATCCTTTGAATAATCTTGTTAAATTTCAGATCTCCTGAAGCAAACAGCTTCATAATTTCTTTATATTTCTCAGTGCCCGCTCTTTCTTTAAATCTTTTTAAACCGTTTATTGCACGTCTCAAGATGATTTCACATGTCTTCTTATCTGACTCGTAGACATTATGAATCAAATTAGAAATGACCGTCCAGTATAATTCAAAAGGATTAATCAGATCAGCGCGCTTATCATGATACTTTAAATAATACGTATATGGTGTTACACTTCCGCTCTTCATATCATCAAACATATCTGCAAAATCATCTGCGAGCTGGTTATATATCCCGTAGAAAAATGTCCGGTTATCAAAACCTTCATCTATTGGGGCGCTAATAACTGAACGAACAATTAAACGTGAAGAAGACGACTTTAAAATGACTGGGATATAAATTTCTTCATTCGTGTAATTTTCATTTGACAGGTCCTTTATACGATCCACTTCCTGAGAATAAAAAAACACATAAGCTTGTTCGAAGAAATTATTCCTTCTCTCCGGCTGCTGATGATTTTTAATATACTCAAAAGCATCCCTCAGTTCCGAATGAATAAATCGGATTAAGTCAGCATTACTTCCAGACCATTCACCCAATTCCGGTACAGATCCTGTCATAATTGCTGCACGCATCAAATCAGAATACTGCCCTTTCTCTTTAGCGGACAAGACTGTGCTATCTAGAAGATCATCGATAAAAGGATACGTCAGACCATACGAATAACCAAGCCTGATTCCTTCATCTAATTTCTTCATCCGTTCTTGAGAGAGTATTTCATCCTCCATATCTTCCATAACGTGCATCATTACTCCGCCGATAATTTTAATAAGTTTTCGCTGTGCCTGCTCAGCGTCCATCCCCTTCGGAATATTAGAAGATACAGTTTTTAACTTTTGCATCAGCCAGATTATTGTAGACTCAATACCTTCCTTCTGACCTATCCGGTACAGTAAAGCCATACTAAATATTTCTGTTTTTTCTCTTGGATTTTTCGTCAAGTAATTTTTCAAGCTGGCAACCGTACGATTAATCTTCTCTTGTGTACGAGGTGAAGCTAGAGCTTTCCCTAGATCTCTCATAAAAATATAAGAAATGCTTCGATCTAAGTAATTATCCAGCTTACCTGTGTAATTCAACCATTGGATATAATTTTGATAGTCCCGGAAATCGGGTTTCCCCTTTCTTCCAGAAAAAAAAGACAGGAAGCGATACTGGCGGATATTATTTTGTTTCCAAGTCTTTATATCTTTTGTTAAAACAGGAATATAGCTTTTATCTGTAATCTGTTCAGAAAGTAAATTAAAATAATAAGCAGCCTTCTGCTCAGCCAATCGATAACTTGTTATTAACTCCTCGTTCATACGATAAATTACCTCTACTTTATATAGATGGATGCAAATGACTGATCCAAGTATTTTTCTTTAAAACTAATAAAATATATTTAAATATAATCCAAAAATAACATCTTTTTATGAAGAATGCTAAATATAGATTTTTTTAATGTTTCATAATGGCACAATTGAAATAAAAAAATTCCCTTCAAACGATTGTCTGAGGGAATTTCAAGTAAAAGTTTAATAACAAGATAGGGTATATACAAGAATAGATTATTTCTTTTCAAAGTACTTCTCACCAAGAATTTCTTTTAATTTATACTTTTCATACTCAGCCTCTCTTTTAATAAAAGAGGTAACATCTTTTTCATCTATATCATACATTACTTCAATTTCTTTTGAAAATAGAAGGCTCCCTCTATCAAGCAGATTTGAAAGAGGTGGATGCGGTTTTGGGTTAATATTTTCAGCTGATGAAAGAACTTGTTTTAGTCCATTAACATAATCTTGGAAAGTACGAGCTCCTACTATTTTCACTCCTTTATTTTCTTCATTAATCATGATAATTGTCGGGAATCCTCTTACTCCTAATTTTCTAGCAAGATCAAAATCTTGATGTAATAAACTTTGCGCACTTTCAGATACTGCTTCTGTTACTATTTTTTCACCGTCCAGATTTAACTCGTTCACAATTGTAATTAAGACGTCATCTTTAGCAATGTTTTTATTAAAAACAAAAACAGCTTCTCTTATTTTACGTAAAAATACATTAGCTAATGAATGATCCATACTTTGAATTATTTTAAAAACACGAGAAGGAGGATAAGAAGAATGAACCGGATCATCAATCCATAACGAACCATCAATCGGCATACGGGAATGCTCTCCAACTTCTTTCCAGTGACCTGCTACATCTGATGCTTTACTTATTCCATTACTTACATCAGCGAAACCATCCCAGCTTTCTAATAGCCCTCCCATAACCGTATGCATGTTAAAGTAATGGCCATACTGTTCAATAAATTTATTTAAAACCGGCTCAAGTGCCCAGCAATGCGAACAGATCGGATCTGTTACATAATAAAGGTTTATCTCTTCCTTTTGTTTGTTAAAATCAATCAGTTCTACTTCTTTATCTTCAGCTACCCCACAAACTCCTGTTTCCAAGTCACAAATCATGTCATTTTTATTACTCATTTTTTATCACTCCTGCTAGTGTATTTAACATAATGTTTTTATCCATAACCGAATAATTAATATTTCATGTACAATTAAATTCTATATACATGATGGAAGCTTCTCAATCGATATATTTTCTCTTTTATCGTATATACGACAAATCGAGCGAACTGTCTAAAAAGTAGAAAGGATGGCTTTTATATGACTAACTCAAAAACAGATCCACGCATTGTCCGTACACGTAAATTAATTATGGATTCGTTCATTCACCTGTCTGGAAAGAAGGAATTTAAGGATATTACAATTAACGATATTGCAAAGGAAGCAACGGTTAACCGTGCAACCTTTTACTATCACTTTACAGATAAATTTGACTTACTGGAAAAAGTATTATCGGAAGTCTTAATGATTAATTTAAATAGCGATATCATTACACAGAATGAGCTTAACGAAAAAACAATTATCAGTATTTTTTCCTCCATTACAAATTTTCAGCAATCAATATCAAACAGATGTCACAGAGGCTATGAGGAAACAATTGAGGCAATTATAAAAAAGCATCTCGAAACTATTTTTTATAAAATGCTATTAAAAAAGTATTCAGCTGAAAATGATGAAGCGTTAAGAATCACTGCTGTCATGCTGAGCTGGGGAGTTTATGGGGCTTCCGTGGACTGGAAAAGCAACAGCATTGCAGCCCCGGAAGAATATATAAAATCAGCCGTGCCTTATTTGCTGCATGGTACAGATTTTCTCGGGGATGAATTTAAAAATTAATCATATAAAATAAGGCTGCTTACTAATATACAAGTAAACAGCCTTATTTTTAATTATTAACTTTAAATTATCTGCCTGGCTGATTCTTAAAGCTGAATTAGTAATGAACTCTTTAGTATATAAAAGAATTCTCCTCATTAATAACTAGAAAAGAGAGAAGAAAGTTCTTCTGATTGGACGTTCTATAATGTAAAATTAATACATTTTTATCAAATATATGTTATGATATCAATTGTCCTATATACATAATTACGTATAAGAATTGATCTTATAGTTCGAAAGTTACTAAATGACTGGAGGAGATTATGTGAAAAAATGTAATACCTGTGGTTATAAAAATGATGACAGTAATGCTCATTGCCAAGAATGCGGAGCAAAGCTTAGCAACCTTTCAACAAGATCTGCCAATACAGCAGAGAAGGAAGAAAAAATTACTCAATCATTTAGCAAAAAGAAACTTATTTCATTAATAACTGCTGCTATATTAGTAATCGGTCTATTTACCAGTTATCAATTATTATCAAAAAAATATAGCAAAGAAGCTGTAACTGAAAAATTTAAAATGGCACTTGTAAAAAAAGATAAGGCTGCATTGAAGGAATTAATCGTACCAGCTGATTCTCGTCTAAAAGTGAACAATCAAAGTTTAGATGCTCTGTTTGCACTTATTGATAAAGAACCATCGTTAATTCAATATATTGAGAATTCTTTGCATGAAGAAGGATTAGGAAATAACTTATTTTACGTGCGTGAAGATGGTAAACATTATGGAATATTTACTCGATATGTCATCGATACTATTAGTTATTTTATTACTTTGACAGACAGTGTAGAAGGAATGACCGTTTATTTAAACGATAATGAAATTACTGTTCTGAATGGATCGCAAGAAACAAAGGAATTCGGTCCTTTTTTAGCAGGTTTGTATACCGTTAAAGGGATTCATAAAGAAAAAGATAAAAAAGAAGAAATAATGAATATAAAGCTAGCTGGAACACAGACAGCAACAGCAATTACTTTTCAACCTGAAGAAGAGAATATAGAAGAGAGAACAGTAATAAAAGAAGTGATCAGAGAAGTTCCATCAGCATCTGGCTCTTACTATTTAATTCCCCATAGTGATTATACATATTTAACATATCCGGATATTTCAGGGTTTTCAAAAAAGGAACTGCGTATAGCAAGAAATGAAATTTATGCGCGATACGGCTATATTTTTGAATCAAAAGACTTACAAAATTATTTTAAGAGCCAATCTTGGTACATACCGAATCCAAGCTATAATGGAGATTTATCTGCTGTAGAAAAGTATAATGTGGACTTCATTAAGTCATTTGAATAGAGGTTCTATTATGAAGAAATTATCTGTATTGACTGTTTTATTTGTCTGTTGTATTTCTATTATTCTCTTAATAGATTCTCAATCAAAGCTTGGGATTTTAAACAGCATCGAGATGAACAAAAATAATAATCAAGAAATAAATAATTCTTTACAGCTAAAGAGTAAGCAAACGGTTGAAGTAAAAAATGCAGAACAAACTGAAGAAAAAGGGATAGAAGAAAAGATAGATGCTTCTATACCTGCTATTAAAAAAGAATCTTTTATAATAGTGATTGATCCGGGACATCAGGCAAAAGCCGATCTCGAACAGGAACCTATAGGACCTGGTGCAAAGGAGATGAAGTACAAAGTAACTGGCGGAACGAGCGGTGTCATAACAAAAAAACCTGAATATGTTCTCACACTTGAGGCAGCAAATTTTTTAAAATCCCATTTAGAAAAAAGAGGATTTCAAGTAATCATGACGCGTTCCACCCATGATGTAAACATAAGCAACAGAGAACGGGCAGAAATAGCTAATAACTATAAGGCTGATCTGTTTGTCCGTATTCATGCAGATGGCTCTGAAAGCTCTAAAACAAGCGGTTTTTCCATCCTTGCTCCTGCAAGAGAAAATCCATACACTTTACCTATTTATGAAGATAGTTATCAAGCTGCCCAGCTCATTCTTGCAAATATAGGAAAGGAAATTCCACTTCATCAGAATGGTATTTTCTTCAGAAGTGATATGTCTGGATTTAACTGGTCAGAAGTACCAGTAATATTGCCGGAAATCGGCTTTATGACAAATCCGGAAGATGACCGAAAACTCTCAGATTCTTCATATTTATCTAATTTAATGGAGCTAATGGCTTCTGGAATTGAGGAGTATGCTGTTTTTAAAAAACATAATTAAAGCTTTCTATCTATAAATCACTATAACCCATAAGTTAGCTGAATTTCCTGCAAGTCTCTAACAAATGACATAAACTGATTTTTGCTGTCTAAAAAGGAGTGTTTTCTACTCTTTTTAGACAGCCTCTCAGTTTTAATTTCCTGTTTATATTAAGCTTTTTACTTAATATTAATATTGTAATGTTCAAGCCATATATTTATTTGAGCTAAATGGGCAATAAGCTGAGGACCTGACATGAGCTGCCCGAACCAAGGAACTTTGAAAGAGGAGCCGTTTGAATCAAGGATATTTTGTACTTTTTCCTTAGAAACAATTTCTAATATCGGAGAGGTTTTATGATCAATGATATTTTGTAATTTACTTTTCACTAATTGTATATATCTTGGATGATATGTCTTCGGATACGGACTCTTTTTACGGTAAAGAACTTCATGAGGAAGTACTTTTTCTAACGCTTTTCTTAATAATCCTTTCTCACGACCATTCAGCATTTTCATTTCCCAAGGGATGTTCCATACATATTCAACAAGACGATGATCGGCAAAGGGCACCCGTACTTCAAGGCTTGCTCCCATACTCATGCGATCTTTCCGCTCAAGCAGTGTAGACATAAACCAAATCATGTTTAAATAGAACATTTCCCGGCGGCGTGCTTCTACTTTTGTTTCTCCCTCTAATTTGGGAACCTCCTGTATTGTTTCGTTATATTGTTCATTCACATACTCTTTTATATTTAATCTCTTTTGCCAGTGCGGTAGTAACAGCTGCTGCCTTTCATCCTGTGACCTCATCCATGGAAAGCCGTCCGTATGCAATATATCCTCTTGATAGAACCAAGGATATCCGCCGAAGATTTCATCTGCACATTCTCCTGATAATGCTACAGTATAATCTTGTTTTATTTGTTTGCAAAACCATAAAAGGGATGAATCAACATCGGCCATTCCAGGCAGATCTCTCACTAATACCGCTTCTTCTAAGAAATGCGCGAGCTCCTCATTATTAATAATTGCTGTATGATGATTGGAATCTAAATATTGCTGCATTTTTCGAATCCACGGGCTATCTTCATCAGGCTGAAAAGAACTCGCTTTAAAATAGTGACTATTCTGTTCATAATCAATCGAGTATGTTTGAAGCTTTCCTCTTCCTTCTTTTTTAAAATAATTAGCAGCAATGGCACTTATCGCACTTGAGTCAACGCCGCCTGATAAAAACGTACAAACAGGTACATCTGCCACTAACTGACGCTCCACTGCATCTTTTACAAGAAAGGATACATGTTCCACCGTTTCATCAAGAGTTTGATTATGTCTCATACTTTCCACATTCCAGTAACGCTGCACCTTCAATCCATCTCGATTAAAAGTTAAAGTATGGGCAGGGCGAAGTTCTTTTATTCCTTTAAATATTCCATGTCCGGGAGTACGGGATGGGCCTAAACTGAAAATCTCCTGCAACCCGTCATGTTCTATCTCCGGCCTCACTTTCGGATGTGCAATAATTGCTTTAATCTCTGAGCCAAACAGTAGCGATCCATTTTCTTCACGGTAAAAAAGCGGCTTAACCCCAAGTCGGTCTCTTGCGATAAAAAGCTGTTCCAAATGTTGATCCCAAACTGCAAAGGCGAAAATTCCATTTAAGTACTCGACACAATTTCCACCCCACTCGATATATGCTGTGAGCAGTACCTCTGTATCAGAATAAGACTGAAAAGAATGTCCCCTTTTTAGTAACTCCTTCCGAATATCTTCTGTATTATAAAGCTCTCCATTATAAACAATCGTATATATTTGATCATTCTTTTCTTTTACCATCGGCTGAACCCCTCCGGCAGGATCAACAACTATAAGACGTCGATGACCGAGCAGTACATGCTGTGAGTTCCATACATTCGAAGTATCCGGCCCACGCTTTGACAATGTATTTGTCATTTTTTCTATAATAGATACTTGCTCTGTTAAATCCTGTTTCCAATCAACCCATCCTGTTATTCCGCACATTTTTATCACTCTTTCTTATTTTTTATTAATCTGCCAATCTGTTAATACTGTGTCATATATTGATCACGTTCCCATGGATGAACCTGTTTTCTAAACAAATCCCATTCTATTTGTTTTGCTTCTATAAAGCGTTCAAATATATGCTTGCCTAATGCATCTGTTATGACGTTATCCTCTTTTAAATATTTAAGGGCTTGCGCCAAATCAGCAGGTAAATCAGTAATACCGTATTTTTTACGCTCCTCTTTTGACATCGCATAAATATTTTGATCAATTGCATTTGGAGCAGCCATGTTATTTTTAATTCCATCTAATCCTGCTGCAAGCAGAACAGCCATTGCTAAATAAGGATTTGCGGATGGATCAACACTGCGGATTTCCACACGGGTACTTAAACCGCGGGATGCAGGGATACGGATGAGGGGGCTTCTATTCCTTGCCGACCAAGCTACATAGCACGGTGCTTCATATCCAGGTACAAGCCTTTTATAAGAATTAACAATTGGATTTGTAACAGCCGTGAAATTTTGCGCATGTTTTAAAATTCCCGCTATAAAATTCCCCGCCACACTACTAAGTTCCAATACTCCGTTTGGATCATAGAATACATTTTCTTCCCCTTTAAACAGGCTTACATTTGCATGCATCCCTGAACCATTTACACCGAATAAAGGTTTAGGCATGAAAGTTGCATGCAGTCCGTGTTTACGGGCTATCGTTTTCACAACAAGTTTGAACGTTTGAATATCATCACAAGCTTTTAATGCATCTTGATATTTAAAATCAATTTCATGCTGACCAGGCGCAACTTCATGATGGGAAGCTTCAATTTCAAAGCCCATTTCCTGTAATTCTAAAACGATATCACGCCTGCAGTTTTCTCCTGAATCTGTCGGTGCCAGGTCAAAATATCCCCCCTTATCATTCAATTCAAGTGTTGGTTCTCCTTTTGCATCCAATTTAAATAAGAAAAATTCTGGCTCAGGTCCAACATTAAAATTAGTAAATCCCACTTTCTCCATTTCTTTTAAAACTCTTCTTAGATTATTACGCGGGTCTCCTTCAAATGGAGTTCCGTCCGGATGATAAATATCACAGATGAATCTTGCAACCTTCCCATTTTCAGAAGTCCATGGAAAAATAACAAATGTATCTAAGTCAGGGTATAAATACATATCTGACTCTTCAATCCGCACGAAACCTTCAATTGATGAACCATCAAACATCATTTTATTATCCAATGCTTTTGATAGCTGACTAACCGGAATTTCTACATTTTTAATTGCTCCAAATAAATCAGTAAATTGCAGACGAATATACCTGACATTGTTCTCTTTTACCATTTCTAATACAGTTTCTCTATTCATATTATTTTCCTCCCTAATTTTCTCAGCTTACATCCCCCACATACCTTGGCATATATAAGCTGCTTCTCCCCTTTTCCACACATGATTATTTTCATCCCATCTTATCGTCAAATCTCCCCCAGGAAGATGGACAGTTACTGGCTGAAATTTATCCAAAAGCCCATTTAATACCGCAGCAACCACTGCTGCACATGCACCTGTTCCACAAGCCATCGTAATTCCAGATCCTCTTTCCCACACCCGATAATTTATCTCTTGACGATTTTTAACATGAACGATCCCTACGTTAATTCTCTCTGGAAACAGCTTAGATTGTTCAATAATCGGCCCAGCCTCTTCTAAAGGAAATTCCTTTACATCTTCAACAAATAGGATTGCATGAGGATTTCCCATTGATAGACAGGTCAAATTATAAGCATTTCCACTAAAAGAATGTGGTTCATTAATTGTGACAGCGAACGGGTCACCTTCCATCGGAAGCATTCCCTTTAAAAGCCTCGGTTCACCCATGTTCACTGTGACATAGTCTACTTCCCGTTTGTCACCTAGTTCCACCTCTACACTTAATACACCACCTAATGTTTCAATCGTGAAACATGGAGCTGTTACATACATGTGATCATAGAGAAACTTTGCAGCACATCGTAAACCATTCCCGCAGTTTTGTGCTTCCGATCCATCCTCATTAAAAATCCTCATTTGAAAATCAGCCTTTTTCGATGAAGAAAGAACAATGATCCCGTCAGCACCTATTCCAAAGTTCACATCCGAGATAGTTCTGGAAAGTTTCGGAAAGTCTTGATCTTCCATCAAACTGTCTAATTGATCAAAAATGACATAAGCATTTCCCAGTCCATGCATTTTTGTAAATAACATATTTTTCTCCTCCTTAAAAAATAAAATCAGAAGTACTAAGCCTTGCTTTTATCTCTTCCAATACTTGCTGTTCCCCCTTTCTTCCATCAGCTTGAAATGTAACAGAAAAACGGACATATGGGCCGGCATCATCCCATGGAACAGTGGAAATTAAATGTTTTTTAATCAGATACTGGCTAAATTCCTCTGCCGACTGAAATTTCGGACCACCTACCACTCCTTTTGGAATCTTTGTATATAAGAAGAAAGATCCTTTCGGTTTTTTGGTATCAAATCCGCATTCGCATAATATTTTCACTAGAACCTCATGACGTCTTGAATATTTAGCTGCAATCTGTTTCGTCATTTCCGGATGTGATAAAGCATAAACAGCCGCCTTTTGGATAGGAATGAATTGACCGGAATCATAATTGTCCTTCATCATCGCGATTGCATGAATGAGTTTAGCATTACCAGTGACAAATCCAATGCGCCAGCCTGTCATATTGAAAGACTTTGATAGCGAATGCAGCTCTATACCAATCTCTTTTGCACCTGGAACCGATAAAAAACTAAGCGGGCTTTCATGATCAAAAACAAGGGCAGCATATGCAGCATCATGGATGACGATCAATTCGTTTTCCTTTGCAAATTGGACAACCTCCTCAAAAAATTTACGGTTCGCTACCGCTCCAGTTGGATTATTAGGGTAATTCAAGTAGAGCAGCTTTGCCCTTTTTAATACGTTCTTATTTAATGAATCCAGCTTTGGTAAAAAGGAGTTTTCTTCAAGAAGCGGGAGATGAACAACTTCTCCTCCTAAATATTTTGTATGGGTTTCTAAAATAGGATAGTTTGGGGCAGGCATAATTGTAATATCACCTGGATTGATAAAGACTGTTGGGATCATTGCTAAAGCTGACTTGGAACCAATCATATGGTTGATCTCTGTTTCCGCATCAACGTCAACTGAAAAGACCTCTTTCATATAAGCTGCGGCAGCTTTCTTAAACTCAAATATCCCATTATCTGCGTAGAAGCGGTTTTCAAGTTTACCTGCTTCCTTTGTTAATTCTTTTACAATAGATTGATCTGCCATCGAATCAGGTTCACCAACACCAAGATCAATCAATTCCACATGTGGATTTGCAAACATCGCTTCTTTTTTTGCCCTTTTAATTTTTTCAAATTTATAGATTTTCTCTTTTAAGCCAAATTGCGGCCCACCGATTCGATCTGCAAATAGATTTTGTATATAATCAACTGCCATCTTGATTCCTCCCGTTATTTCTCTTTCTTATTTCCAATATTAACAGTAATAAAATGGGATTTATTTAGACCAAATAAAGAATCATTTGCACTTTTATGTATATATAGAAAAAAATCTATTCAATAAAGATAAAAGGAGCACTTAAAAGCTCGTATTTAAACGGCCTTTTAAGTGCTCCTTTTCAGATTGAAATTAACGAACTTCTGACGGATTTTTCCCTGTATATTTTTTAAATTGCCTGCTAAAAAAATGAAGATTATTATAGCCAAGTGCATAGGCAGTTTCTGTCACTGTCATCCCAGCGAAATGTAATAAATGCTCCGCCCTTTTTATCCTCATATTTACAATATACGATTTCACTGTCTGGCCAATAATCTCTTTAAACTTCTCCGAAAAATACCGCTGTGAAAGATTCGCCCGTGCTGCTAAGCTTTCTATCGTATGCTGCTCAGCAGGATGCTGCTGAATATAATTAGCAATTTCTCGAATCGTTTCCAGCAGATGGTTGCTTATATCGTTCACTAACTTTCCCTTTTCTCGTTCTTCTCTTAATAAATGAATCATTAACTGTTTTAATATTAATTTTGCCTCCATATCTGCACCAAATGTGTCTATTAAAAATAGACGGACATATCGAACTAATAACGATTCAAAATCTATCGTACTTTCAATAACTTGATGGGCTGGAGGCACTAATTGGGGTATTTCACTTATATCAAAATGAATATAGGTTAACTTAAGAGTATTTTGAGGATTATGTGTGGCGGTGACGACATCACCAGGCTTAAAAAGAAAACAATGTCCTTTTTCTACACGATATGACTTTCCGTTTAATACGACTGTACCTTCACCAGTCCATACATAAAATAAATCATAATTTGGCATCGGCTTATCCCGTTTTCTCCATTTCCAGTTTGGCTCACAATCAACAGTAGCAAGTGCTGGCTTTAAAATAAAATAATCCGGGTTTATATGGAGCATTTGACTCCTCCTTATTCAAATGACCTATTTTATTTTATTCTCCTTTAAAAAATTTAAGTAATCGATACAGAATATTTTGAAAAAGATAGGGAAACTGCTTCTTTTATTTACTAAATAAAGAGAGATGCTATCAATGTGATAGCATCTCTCTTCCAAGCTAATGAATTAAGTCCGAACAGGACAGACAATCGAAATATCTGTCCAACGTGCTGCTTTTAGCGTCTGCGTCTGCAAACTTCATCCAAAATGTCATCAATCGTATCTCGAACATCATCATTGTGTCGACGTCTTCTATTATCATCCTCTACACCAGCTACTCTATCATCGTCATCTCTATCTCTATCTCTGTCTCTGTCTCTGTCTCTGTCTCTGTCTCTGTCTCCAACAATAATAATATTGTCCGCACGAACAAATAAATCATCTACAACTACAAGAGCTCTTGATCTTCGTCTAGAATTCCCCATATTCTCACTCCTTTCTAAGTTGATACTTTAATATATGAGAAACTTTCTTCTTTTGAAATGTACAAGTATATTAATGCAAATGCCTTTTTTTAAAAAATAAAAAGGAAATAGGCTGGGCACCATTTCCGCCTAATAATAATATGGTAATGAAGGAGAGTTTTATAAAGAAAGGAAGAGGTATGATGAGAGACCGTATATACTATGATGAAAATGAACATAGTTCCAAAAGCGGTGACCATGAAAATGATCCAAAGTCTTCAAAGCCTTATTTTCCTAGTATGATGCCTAAAAAAAATGCTGTTGTTCCCTCAGTGCCTAATAAGCCTAATAAACTTAATAAACCTCAAACCATCCCAAAAGCTTTTGTCAAAGTTCCTGTAGTCCTTGGAGAAACTACAGTCCAGCTGAATCTAGATGGAGGTATTGAATTTCCTGAACCAGTTCTTGAGATCAAGGAAATTAAAAAGAATCTTAAACTAACCCAGTACCGTTTATTGCTTCCAACAAATAAGCTTTTCATTAAAGGGTTTGTCCGGAAAAATATCCAATATGCTACTCCTAAGCACTCAACGAGTCGTTATATCGTTTCTCAAATTCACGCTCTCACTACTGATATACCATTTGAAACTGTAACAGAAATAGAATTTATCAATGAGCCGGTTTTTCAATCAAACCCTGATACAAAAGATTTTAGTTTTCTTACTAAAAGAAAACATCCACTAGGCTTCTCCCGAAAAGAAAAGTTTCTTTCTGATGATTTTCAGCAATACGATCAAATTAGCGGGGAAGTTTTTAATGAAAATCCATACTGTGAATTACTCTCAAGCAAGTTCATTGAATATGATGAAGCATTAGACCGCAAAATGGGCCGTGTAGTCGGACTTTTCGGAGAACGGATGGAGACACCTTTTGAAGAAGGAACCTTCACAAAAATGGAAGAAAAAATGATTGTTGAATTTACAATTAAAATCTTACAAAATCAGCAAGTCTATGTTGACTATAATGACCCTCTCTATAGTTGATGCAATTTTCATTGGCAGGCGGAACTTTCCCCGCCTGTCACTTATTTTTTCAGGAAAGGACAGTATGCTGCCACTCCTTTTTAATTTTAAAAATCTATTCTTTTTGAACCGTAATATTGGATTTCTTCTGATACTCCAAGTACATTGTCTTGATAGTACTTATGTCGTCGTATTTCTACATTGTCCATATCATCATCTATATCGTCTATATCTTCCATACCAGCAACTCTGTCTTCATTTCGTGCTGGCCTGTTTCTGTCACCAACAACTACAATATTGTCGGCACGGATGATTAAGTCATCCACATCAACGATCGCTCTTGATCGGCGGTTTCTATTCGTACTCCCCATTCTACTCCCTCCTTTACCTCATTTAGTATATTGTATGACAACTTCTTTCCTTTGATATGTACATCTCCCTATTGAAAACTTCCATCAATCACATTTTCCCTACAAAAAAAAGGGCCAAATCTTCAGAGACATTCGCTTATACAATTTGTCTATATCAAAATATAGTATTACTGTAGCAACTAAAACAAATGTAAAGGAGACTTACAAATGTCAAAAGAGCACGGTAAATATGATCATCACAAAGGATCAGATTCTCACGATTCAAAATCTAAGTCAAAGTCGTCAAAGCCATATACTCCAAAGAAGAAACAAAAAAACAGTGTAGTACCAGGTGTTAGCAATAAACCAGTTCAACCTCGCGCAATCCAAAATGCTTTTGTAAAAGTACCTGTAGTCCTTGGAGAAACAACAGTTCAAATCGATATGGACGCTAAGATTGAATTTCCAGAACCAGTTTTAGAAATCAAGAAAATCAAGAAGCATTTAAAATTAACTCAATGCCGCTTATTACTTCCAACTAATAAACTATTCATCAGAGGTTTTGTCCGTAAAAATATCCAGTATGCAACACCAAGAAGCTCTAATCGTCATCAAGTTCTTTCCAGCATTCACTCTTTAACTGTTGATATTCCGTTCGAAGCTGTAACAGAAATCGATTTCCTTAACCAGCCGCAATTCCATTCTAATCCTGATACAAGAGACTTTACTTTCTTCACAGCAAGCAAACTTCCTCAAGGATTCTCACAAAAGGAAAAACTGCTATCTGCAGATTTCTCACAATATGATCAAATCAGCGGAGAAGTATTTAATGAGCTTCCTTACTGTGAATTACTTTACAGCAAGTTTATCGAGTATGATGAAGCACTTGATCGACAAATGGGAGTTGTATACGGTCCAGACGGTGAATGCATGGATGCTCCTTTCGAAGAAGGAACTTTCACAAAAGTGGAAGAAAAAATGGTTGTTGAACTTACTCTTAAAGTTTTACAAAACCAGCAAGTCCACATTGACCGTGACCGCGACCGCGACAACCACAATAATAAATATTAATCAAACAGGCAGCCGGATTTTCTCTGTGCTGCCTTTAAATCTGTTAATAATTTTTCACCTGGACAGTCCCCGTGATCATATGCTGCTTTTCTTCAGGAGACATTAAACGAAACTTTCCATCTTGCATTTTCCACCCATGTCGGAAACTCGATATTTTCTGAATTAATATGTTCTTTTTCATTACAAAAAATAATCATCATCTTCTATAAGGACAAGCATAAGATAAAGTGAAACTTCTATCAG
>NZ_BCVG01000067.1 GCF_001591625.1 Metabacillus fastidiosus NBRC 101226 | reverse complement strand
AGTGGAAGAATAATGACCCACTTAAAGAAGTTGACACTTTATGAGGATTATTCATCTGATTGCTCAATTTTCACCTTTACAAGGAATCGTTTTAATGGATAGATTAATAAAATTCCAGCAATAAGGTTTAAAAGGAGTGTAGGAAGTAGACGGAGCGTTGTAAAACTGTACAATGTCATTGATGTCGTACCTATTAACAGATGGATTCCATACACATAAAATTCTAAAAGACAAATCGATAAAAGTCCTAAAAATAAAATAATTAACGCGCTTCCGTGCAAAGGTTTCAAAGCTTTCGAAACTAAATAAGCAAATAAACTGTATCCAAACATATAGATTCCAAGAACTCCTGTATAAACGAGATCAAAAAGAAAGCCAAAAATAAAGCCGTAGATTATCCCATATGATTGGTTAACATAGGCTGTAATAAAAATGATTGTTAACAGTAAAAAATGCGGGATAAGAAACTGCTCTTCCCCTGCAAATGGCAAATGGACTAAATCAACAAAAATACTTTCTGCAATAAAAATGATTAATACGATAAGAGGAAGGAAAAATCGTCTCACTTATTTTCCTCCTCTGTTTCATCATCATTATTAAAACTTTCACGCTTTGGAGAAAGCTTTGTAACCCATACGTTTGTAATATCATCAAACTGTGCAGAAGGCTTTATATATGCTTTCCTTGTCAGTCCGTAAGAGTCCGGCTCAACTTCAATAACTTCTCCGATCAGTAATCCTTTTGGGAACACTCCGCCGTTACCGGAAGTCTCAACTTTTTGTCCTTTTTCAATTGTTGCTTTTGAAATAATTCTTCTTAAAACTAATGCTTCTCTCTCTTCATCATAACCTTCAATTATTCCAGAAGCATTCTCTTTATCCTGAATAACGACTGCTGAGATCCGATTCTGCCGGTCTGGAGAACTTAGCAGCTGGACAGTCGATGTAAACTCACTTACTTTTTTAATTTTACCGATCAATCCTTGAGCGGTAACAACTGCCATGTTTTCTCTCACACCGTCCTGTTTGCCTTTATCTATTTTAATATTTTCAAACCAGCGATCCGGATTTCTGTCTATTAAAGTAGCAATAAGAGGATTATATTCTCTTAAATCTGTTGTTACTCCAAGCTCTTTTTTGAGTTTTTCATTTTCTGTCTTATAATGCTGCAGATCTGCTTCAAGCTGCATGTACTCATCGAGTCGGCTCTTCAAAAGGCTATTTTCCTCATACGTATTTTTAAGATCGTTGACATTCTCAAATAAGCCCGCTACATATTGTGCGGGCCGATGGAAAATAGTTTGAAAAAGACCTGTCGCATCATTAATAAATTGTTCCGGCCAAGTCAGCTTTCGGTCTTCTTTCAGTGAAAAACCAATCAATGCCACTAAAACAATAATACTAACAAGTAATAATATAAGCCGTTTATTTAGAAAAAACTGTGGCATGATTTACACCTCTCACATCATATTTCCTATAGATTAGCGACTATTTTTCGCTTTATTTTTAAATAAATTAATATGTTCTAATGCTTTACCCGTTCCAATTGCAACACAATCTAATGGATTTTCAGCAATTAATACAGGCATATTTGTTTCATCACCGATAACTTTATCGATATTACGCAGCAATGCACCACCGCCAGTTAATACGATACCGCGGTCCATTATGTCTGCCGCAAGCTCAGGTGGAGTTTTCTCTAATGTATTTTTAACTGAATCTACGATCGCAGTTACCGTATCATGAAGTGCATCCGCAATTTCATTTGCTGTAATTTCAATCGTTTTCGGTAAACCAGTTAATAAATCCCGGCCGCGGATATCCATATTTTCAACACCTTCTGATGAACCTGCAGAACCTACTTCCATTTTAATCGCCTCTGCTGTTCTGTCACCAATCATTAAGTTATACGTTTTGCGAATATAATTAATAATTGCATCATCCATTTCATCACCAGCTACACGAATCGACTGACTAGTTACAATTCCTCCCAATGAGATAATTGCTACTTCTGTCGTTCCGCCGCCGATATCAACAACCATGCTTCCTGTCGGCTCCCATACTGGTAAGTTTGCTCCGATTGCTGCTGCAAAAGGCTCTTCAATCGTATACGCATCACGAGCACCAGCTTGACGTGTTGCATCAATAACAGCACGCTCTTCAACTGCAGTTATCCCTGACGGAACACATACCATTACATAAGGTTTTCTTGAGAAAACACCTGCTGATTTAGTCGCTTGCTTTATGTAATATTTCATCATCGTTGCAGTTGTATCATAGTCAGCGATAACTCCATCTTTCATCGGGCGAAGTGCAACCACATTTCCAGGAGTTCTGCCGATCATATTTTTTGCGTCATTACCGACAGCTACGATTTGCTTCGTGTCCGTTTGAAAAGCCACAACAGAAGGCTCACGAACAACTACACCTCTTCCTTTCACAAACACGAGCGTATTAGCAGTTCCTAAATCTATACCAAGGTCTCTCGTACCAATTCCGAACATTAGTGTATCTTCCTTTCCAAAACGAAATACTTTTTTATTTTATAATGTAGAATAATGAGCTAATATGTCCAAAAAACAAAGTGTTTTTCAACATATTTTCTTTTTAGTTTCCTTAAATAGACGTGTTTCTACTCTGAAATGTTACAATTTTTTATAAAAGATTTGCTT
This sequence comes from Metabacillus fastidiosus NBRC 101226, assembly GCF_001591625.1. Lineage (GTDB taxonomy): Bacteria > Bacillota > Bacilli > Bacillales > Bacillaceae > Metabacillus > Metabacillus fastidiosus. The sequence continues at coordinate 18,787 of NZ_BCVG01000067.1, read as the reverse complement.
ACCATCTTATAATGAAACGAAAAAACTCATAAATACAATTATAACTCAATTATGCAAAAAAAAAAGTATTACACGTATCCTTTTTCTTTTAAACTAATAAATTTTTGTTCTCCTATAATAAGATGGTCTAAAAGCTCAATTCCAAGCATCCTTCCACATTCAGAAAGACGCTTTGTCACTTCAATATCTTCACGGCTTGGAGCTGGATCTCCACTCGGGTGATTATGTATACATATAATAGAGGCTGCAGAACGTTTGAATGCTTCTTTGAAGACCTCACGTGGATGTACGATTGAGGCATTGAGGCTGCCTATAAAGACAGTTTGCTTATGGAGAACCTGATTCTTCGTATTTAAATATAAGCATACGAAATGCTCCTGTGTAAGAAAGCGCATTTCCTCCATCACATAATTAGCACCATCTTCCGGTGAGCGGATGACATAACGGTCCTCGAATGTTAATTGATGTATTCTCCTGCCAATTTCAAGGGCAGCCATAATTTGAACTGCCTTTGCTTCACCGATTCCAGAAATACTCGTAATTTCCTCGATCGTTGCTTCCTTTAACATTCTTAAACCATCAAAATGTGTTAAAAGCCGGTTTGCTAATTGTAAAACTGACTCTTTCTTCGTTCCATTCCGGAGTAAAATTGCTAAAAGCTCATGATTAGAAAGACTTGCTGAGCCATTTTTAATAAGACGCTCTCTCGGTCTTTCTCCTGCAGGAAAATCTCTAATTTTAAGTGTTGAAGTTTCCATTTGCTATGCCTCTTCTCTCTTGTCCAGCAAGCCAAATGTGCGCAGCTCTCTCACTGTTCTTGCAACCGGCAAGCCGACAACTGAAAAATAGTCGCCATGAATCTCTTTAACAAGCAATGAACCAAAACCTTGAATACCGTATGCTCCTGCTTTATCAAGCGGTTCCTTAGTTCCTGCATATTGATAAATTTCCTGCTCTGATAAATCCCAAAATGTCACCTTTGTTCTCTCATAAAACAAATGATTTTCAGTACCATGAACGAGAGCAACACCGGTAAATACGTCATGTGCTCTACCTGAAAGTTTTTTCAGCATATCAATCGCATCTGCTTCATCCTTTGGCTTTCCTAATATTTGACCATCTAAAACAACGACCGTATCCGCTCCCATTACATAAACATCACGATAGCTTTCCCCTACAGCTTCCGCCTTCTGTAATGCAAGGGACATCACCGTCTCAGCTGGTGATAAATTCGGATCTATGATTTCCTCTATTTCACTTACAACAACAGAAAATGGAATTCTCAAATTTTCTAATAATTCTCTCCTGCGAGGTGAACCTGAAGCTAAAATTAATCTTTCTTTCATTATAATTCCGCCTTTCATACGAGTTAGATTGGAAGATACATTATGTATCCTACCAAACAGAATAAGATGAAACAATTTAATAAAATCTAATTTTCCCGCTCTAAAAAAGAAAAAAGATGACTTAACAATAACATACGTTAAAAGCCATCTTCTATTTACTTATTATATTTAACAGCTCCTGCTGTGCTTTCCATCCATTTTCTTCACTATTTGAGCCTTTTAATAAAGAAACAGCTTTCTCTAAATATCCTTTATTTTCCTTTTCTTCACTGCCAAAATTGCTAATTTGGGTTTCCACTTTCTCTATTTCAGCAGCATTCACGTTCTCTCCATTTATAGACTTTGCTGTTATAGATGTTAAGCTCTCAATCACTTCCGTCCATTTTTCCGGCTCTTTATTAATATTCAGCTTTGGTGAAATACTTTTCCCTCCCCAAGCGTCTATCCCTGCTTCTTTTACAAATCCGCTTAACTTCTCTGTCTCTGCCTTTTCTTTCCCCAACCCTGCAAAAACAAAGAATGAGCCATTTTCTTCAAAAATCGCTGCCGGAAAACCTTTTGTTTTTAAATCATTAATTGCCGTTTCAGCACCTTGCTTCGATGAAAATTTACCAACCTGCACAGCATATATATTTAATTCAGCTGTTATCGCTGGAGCTTTTTTTTCATTATCTGATGCAAGTCCTTCCTTCTTTTTATTTTGAGGCGGCTTTTCTTCCTCTATACCTTCAGTTGAACTTGGTACATTAGCCATCTCTGGCATTTCTTCATTAGAAAATAAATTTAATCCAATATAGCTAAAACTAACACCGGTAATAATGGCTAATATAGTAATCATAATAAATTGTTTTACTGGAAATGTGGGACGATTTCTGTTAGAAGTTTGTTGAAAAGAAGTTATTTTAGAATGAATAACCGGCTGTTTCTTTTTCTTTGATTTATTCTTATCAAGAACGACTTTAGGATCCTCTTTAAATATGTCATCTTCATCTGGAAGAAGCCAGTTAAACTCATCCTCTTTCTCTTTATCTTGATTAGTTGAAGCAATTTCTTCCTCTGCTTTTATTTTTTCATTCCAGTCTAAAAAAGGAGTTTCCCCTGCCTCCTTACTTGGCAATTTTTCTTTCGCATTCAAAGAATCATTGCTTTCCTTCCCATTTATTTTTATTTTTATCTTATCAGATGATTGCTTGTCCATTTTATCCACCACCTTCTAACACTGCTCTTGTCTCATGCTAGCATAATGAATTAAAAAAAGAACGAGACATTTGTCGTCTCGTTCAAATAATTTTCGTCAAATATTAAGATTCTTCGTCAGTCTTTTCTCTTATATAAGGAGTTAAAGGATTGTTTTTCATACTTGGTACCGGCGAATCAATGGCTGGTGATTCTTTTTCCAAATCTGTTAAACTCGGAATATAGTATGTTATTAAGCGTAATTCATACGTAATCGGCTCGATTTTTTGATCGAGACTAACTATTTCTTCCGGACCTTCAAACGATAATTGCTCTACTTTCGTAATTCTCAACTGCTTTTCAATTTCTTCAATAAATGTTTTCATATCATAGTAATTATTTGATATTACTTCAAGCCGGACCGTTAACTGTTTCATTCCTTCAGGTGCAGCTGTTGGTGCTCCTTCTTTCTGATCAGTATCCTCAACTGAAGATTGCTCCTCGCTTTGGAGAGCTTGCCCGTCTTCTGCGAATTCCGCTAATATAATTTTGCTATTTGAGATGATTTCTGCTTTTTCAAGATCAAGGACGAATTGCTCTGTTAAAGGTTTTACCGGAAGCCTTTGTTGTAAGGAATAGGAATTAACAACTGGTTTTCCTTCTTCTGTCGACAAGCTGGTCAATTTCTCATCTAATGATTGAATCGAACTTGTTTCTTCATTTATTCTCTGTTTAACAGGCTGAAGATAGAGAAAATAGGCACCTGCATATAAAAGACCGATCAAAGCGACACATAGTATAAGAATAATATAATGATTTTTACTCAGCTGAATTTTCATTTCTCTCATCACCGCCTGTTTCGCTACGATTCACATGTATTTCATATGTAGCTTCTATCCTCGATATATGATCACCTGCTATATTATTTGATTCAGCATTCACTTCTTTCGCTTCTATTTTCTGAAGTGACACATTTTTAAATGAAGGTGATTCTTTTAATCTAGCTAAATAATAAGCAGTATCCCTGTTCACATCGAATTGAATAATAACAGTTATTTTACCCGAGTTTTCCTGTTTAAATTCAATGATGAAACCACGTTCCGGAAGCAGCTCAGTCATCTCTTCAAGTACTGGAATAATATCTGTAGAAATTTCATCCGCATAGCTAATGGCATTTTGCAATGTTTGAATAGAACGCATCTTATTCATTGATTCGCTTCCTTCATATGCCTGTTGAAGCTGTTGTTCCAATCCAGTTCTACTTTCTATCATTTCTTCTTCTTTTTGATGAATAGAGCGGGATTGAAAATAAAAAATAATAATTGCCGTAAGTAATACGATCATTATAATAAGAAACAAAATTATTTTCGCCTGATTTTTTATATCTTTTTTAGGAAGTAAATTAATTTCTGCCAGCATATTATTCCTCCTCTTTCAGCGCAAGCCCTGCTGCTAAGTGAAAGGAATAAGGGATAGTATCATCTGCTGATAAAAGTGTAATAGGAGTTACGAGATTCGCTTTTAACTGTTTAAAAATAGCTCCCAGATTTGGATGATCCCCTGTTATTATAAACTGATTTACCTCTTCGCTGCCCTGAGTTAAAGAATAACGATAGAAGTTTACGACATGTTCTATTTCTTTTAACATCTCATCTGCAACTATATAAATATCTTCTTTCCGCCGTTCTTCCATATCTTCTCTTAATAAGTTCCGCATAAAAATCGGTTTATCATCTTTAAAAATACAGAAATTTTCCGAAGTGAGATCAAATTGAATAAGTAAAGAAGTTACCGCCTTTTCTTCCTTCATAAGATTTCTATACAAACGGTAACAACATAAGGAGGAAATATCCGCGACAACCGGCTTTAATTTTGCTCCTTCTAATATATCTGTATACTGCTCGACAAGCTCCTCCGATGAAGCAAAAAGAATGAGTTCCTGTATTTTTCCGTCATTGTTTAAAACAACATAATCAAAGACAGCTTCCTCGAACGGCAAATGAATTTTCGAACCGATTTCAACATAAAGATGACCTCTTATTTCATCATCTTCCAAGTCCGCTGGCACAGAGACCTTTCTAATAACAACATGGGAATCGGGAATAGTGAAGCGGACCTTCCTTCCTTTTATCCCCCATTTCGTTACACATTCATCTAAAATAAGGGAAAGGGCGTCGCTATTCATTATTCTCCCATCCGTTATAATGCCATGGGGGATAATATGCTCTTCATACATACTTAAAACGAGAGGATTTCTCGTCTTTAGTTCTACGTAGCGGATACAATGATCTTTTATAATAAGATTGCCGATTTTTTGCTTAAAAGAAAAAAACAAGATGCTAACCCCCAACAGTAAGACCGAATAGTGAAAAATACCAATGGATAAGTTCATTTCCAAAAAAGTAAGCTATTAAAGTCCCAACCATAATAGATGGACCAAATGGTATAGGTGTTCTTTTTTTATGTTTTCCTATTAAAATCCGGCATACACCATCAAGCACACCGACTATAGTAGAAAGGAAAAAGGCAAGGAGTACGATTTTTAGCCCGAGAGCGATGCCCAGAACACCGAATAATTTAATATCGCCCCCGCCCATTCCTCCTTTACTAACATATGCAATTATATAAAGAAGGGAAAAGCCAACCGCACCGCCTATTATTGAATCATAAAAAGGAGCGAGCGGATAAATGATTCTTTCTATAATAAAAAGAGCTAAGAAAAAAAGCAAGACACGGTCAGGAATAATCATATATTTAATGTCAGAAACGAAGATAATCATAAATAAGGAAATGAGTGTAAGGGCTATCATTAATTCTAATGATAAACCGACAAGCATCAATGCAGTAAAAAAGAGGGCACCCGTCATCAGTTCAACAACCGGATATAAAGCCGAAATCTTCCTGCCGCACTTACGGCATTTACCCTTTTGTAACAAGAAAGAAACAACAGGGATTAATTCCGCTGCTGTTAATGTATGACGACACCCCGGACAAGCCGACCGGGGCGCAATAATGGATTCATTTTTCGGAACTCTAAGGCCGACTACATTGTAGAAGGAGCCTAGGAGAAAACCTACTATTACGAGATAGGCTGTTATCATAGAATCAAAACCTTTTTAAGGGGGATTTTAATTTTTTAGCTTCCACTACCAGTCCCAGTAGTTGTTGTTGATTGTTCTTTCTTCTCTAAATCTACCTGGTTATAATTTTTTGTCTTTCCATCTTTATTCGTTACACTAATATTACTAAAAGAGTAGTCACCATTAGTATTAGTAATTGTGATTGTGTACCTTGCAGGAGGATTATCTAAATAATTTTTAAGTGCCAGTGATGTTTCATTAATTGCTCCAGTTACAGGAGTTTTTTCTGCAGCCACATACATTTTTGCCGCATTTAAAACACTGCGTGCCTCAACTGCAAGCGCATCTTCCTTCGACTTATTCATAATAGCATTTACAGCAGGTACAGCGATAGCTGCAATAATACCTAAAATAACAATAACAGCAAGCAACTCGATTAATGTTAAACCACGTTGATTTTTCACTATTTTTTTCATCATATGCTTTTTTCTCCCTTTTATAGTATTTTAGTCCTATTTATTAAGACAAGCCTATTATAGCATGACTTTTAATCTATTAATATAGGAAAATCTGTAATTCTATCAATTTATTTGGTTGAAAATTGTAAACATCGGAATCATGATTGAAGTAACGATTGTACCGACAATTCCAGCGAGGAAAACGATCATTAACGGCTCAATTAATGCCTTTAGGCGATCTGTCGTTTGTTCGACATCATCTTCATAAAAATCGGCGACTTTTGAAAGCATTTCATCCAGTGCCCCTGTTTCTTCCCCAATCGCAATCATTTGAATAATTAAAGGTGGAAATACCCAATGTCCTTTCATCGGCTCTGTTAAGGAAACTCCCTTTTCAAGTGATTGTTTTGATTGATGAAGAACCTTGCTTATTACTTCATTTTCAACAACATTTTCAACGATTGTCAACGCTTGTAAAATTGGAACAGAGCTTGAGAATAAAGAACTAAGTGTTCTCGTCATCCTTGCCAGTGCTGCTTTCTGAAGCATTTTTCCAAAGATAGGCATTCTTAATGCAAGCAAGTCTAAATAATATTTCGTTTCCTTTTTACTCTTTAAGAAAGAATAGATTACACTAATTAGAAGAACTCCGATAATAACGATCCACCAGAATGACTGCATCCATTCACTGGAAGATAAAACGATTCTCGTAATTAAAGGAAGCTCTGCTCCAAAACCTTCGAACATATTAACGAATGTGGGGACGATGGCAAGTAAAAGAAAAATAACGACTGCCATTGCAACAACACCTACAACGATCGGGTATGCCAATGCGGAAATAATTTTCTGCCTCGTTTTATGTTGCTTCTCATAATGAATAGCCAGGCGATTAAGAGTATCATCAAGATTACCGCTCACTTCACCAGCTTTCACCATATTAATAAACATCGGCGAGAAAATCTTTTTATGCTTTAAAGCAGCAGAAGATAACGGCTTTCCTGAACGCAGCTCCTCGTCGATATCTAAAAGCGCCTTGCTAAGTGCCTTACTCGACGTTTGTTCAGCGAGTATACGTGTTGAATCAACAACAGATACCCCCGCTTTTAATAATGTCGCAAATTGCCTTAAATAAATAACGAGGTCCCTTAATTGTACCGGATTGCCAATCGTAATTTCCTGCGTGAGAAAAGTTTCTGGTATTTCATCAATTGTTATTACTCTAATACCCTTTTCTTTCAGCTTTATAATCACTTCCCGCTTCGATGTACCGGTTATTTTTCCTGATGTTTTACCTGCATGTCCTCTTCCTTCATACTTAAATTTCGCCATAATCATTCATTCTTTCTCTTATATACGGCGCAGCTGCCTCTCTATCTATTTCATTTGCAAAAAGAAGTTCCTGAATGCTAGATTCAAGCGTGATCATTCCCTGTGCACGGCTCGTTTGCATCACATTAATAATCTGATGATTTTTTTCATTTCTGATTAAGTTGGCGATCGCAGAATTATTCACTAAAATCTCAAGTGCGGCCCGTCTTGACTGCTTGTCCCGCGTCGGAAAAAGCCTTTGGGAAATAATTGCCACGAGAACAGATGCAAGCTGAATTCGTATTTGTGCCTGCTGATTCGGTGGAAATACATCAATAATCCGGTCCATCGTCGACATTGCACTCGATGTATGAAGTGTCCCGAGGACTAAATGACCCGTTTCAGCAGCAGTTATTGCCGTATGAATTGTTTCTAAATCTCTAAGCTCTCCAACTAAAATAACATCAGGGTCCTGTCTTAATGCCGCCCGCAGGCCATTTGCGAAATTTAATGTATCAAAACCGACTTCACGCTGGTCAATAATACTCGACCCGTGTTTATGTAAATATTCAATCGGGTCTTCCAGTGTAATAATATGTTTTTTCATCGTTTCATTCATATAATTAATCGTCGCTGCCAGTGTTGTTGATTTCCCGCTTCCAGTTGGACCTGTAACAAGAATAAGTCCATGCGGCTTTTCTGCAATTTTCTTCATAATGGGAGGAAGCTTTAAATCTTCAATCGTCGGAATAGATGTAGGAATAATACGGATTGCCATTGACACGCAGTTTCTCTGTTTATATATATTAATACGGAAACGCGAAACTCCTGGAATTCCATAGGAGAAATCCAGCTCCCCCTTCGTTTCAAACTGCTCCCAAACAGATACAGGCGCAATCGCTTTCGCCATATTGAAAGTATGTTCAGGTATTAACAGCTCATCACCGTACTGCTGAAGGGCTCCATTAATACGAAAAACAGGCGGAATGCCTACTGTAAGATGCAAGTCTGATGCTTTTAATTCAAAAGCTTTTCTCATATACTCTTCTATTTTCATTTTCATCATTCGATCACTCCATTATGGCTACACGTAATATTTCTTCTGTCGTCGTTACCCCTTGTTTCACTTTTAATAAGCCATCATCAAGAAGGAAAAGAGTTTCATCTAAAACAGCGACTTCTTTTAATTTTGACATTGATTCTCCGTTCATAATGAGCCATTTCATTTCATTTGAAAGCATAAGTAGTTCATGAATAGCAAGACGTCCTCTATACCCTGTCATATTACAAGTTCCACAGCCTCTGCCTCTCGTAATTTGATCGATTTTCATTCCTCTGTCTGCGAAAATATCAATTTCCCTCTTTGTCGGCTCCACTACTTCCGCACAGTCTCGGCAAACTTTCCGTACTAGACGCTGAGAGACGACACCTGCTAAGGAAGAAACGACTAAAAATGGTTCTACTCCCATATCAATTAAACGGGTAATCGTACTTATTGAATCGTTTGTATGCAACGTACTTAAAACTAAGTGCCCAGTTAAAGAAGCTCTTACGGCTACTTCAGCCGTTTCTTTATCACGGATTTCACCAACCATAATAATATTCGGATCCTGTCTTAAAATAGATCGGAGTCCTTTTGCAAATGTCAGTCCAACATTCGGATTCACTTGAATTTGATTAATGCCTCCTAATTGATACTCTACAGGGTCTTCTATCGTAACGATGTTCACTTCTTCTGAATTTAGTTTATTTAATGCGGCATAAAGTGTGGAAGATTTACCGGAACCTGTCGGACCCGTAATTAAAATAAGTCCGGATGGCCTTTCAATTAAACGGTGAAATCTTTCTAAATTAACCGGATGAAAGCCTATTTTATTAAGATCATTTAAAGTACTTCCTAAATCCAATATTCTTAGTACAATTTTCTCACCGAAAACAGTTGGAAGGGTGGATACACGTAAATCAACAGGATGCAGGGAAACGGTCGTTTTAATCCTTCCGTCTTGCGGAACACGATGTTCTGTTATATCCAAATTAGCCATAATTTTTATTCTGGCGATAAACATATTTTGCATTTGCTTCGGCAGTGTTCTCTCTATTTTTAAATGTCCGTCAATACGGTAGCGAACCGATACATTCGTCTCACCCGGGTCAATATGAATATCACTCGCACGCTGCTGTACTGCATTTTCAATAATTTGATTGACGAGCTTGATAATAGGAGAATCCGCCTCAGTCACTTCTTCAACTACTGGCTCAGCTGGGAGATCATCATAAATAAAACCTTCAATTTCATGATCCGTATCATAATACTTGCGAATCGAACGCATAATATCGTCTTTTGTTGCGATGACTACTTCTATTTGGAAACCAGTTAAAAGACGCAAATCCTCAATCGCGTAAAAATCAAGCGGATCAGCCATCGCCACGAACAGCTTATTTTCTTCCCTCTTAATTGGGATTAACAGATTCCGGAGTGCTACATCTTTCGGAACTAAATTCAGTAAATTTTCATCAAAAGGATAGCGGTACAAGCTGACATGCGGAATGCCAAGCTGAAACTCAAGCACTTCTATTAATTGCTGTTCTGTTAAATACCCTCTTTGCAGAAGAGCATCACCAAGCTTTTGATCTCTCGGCTTTTCTGTCAACGCTTGCTGCAATTGCTCTTCTGTAATAATATTTGCTTCAACGAGAAGATCCCCTAAACGTTTTCTAATTTGCGCCATTACGCTTCCCCCCTTAAAACTTACTTCATAATCTCCGGCTTCTCCCATAAATCATCATCATTTTTACTCTCTTGTTTAGAATCTTGGGATGGATTCTTTTTATCTACTTTCTGTTCTGCTTCTGTTTTTTTCTCTACTTCATTCGTATCGTTTTCTGTAACTGTACTGCTCTCATTATTTACCGCTGCCGACTTTAACCCGCGTTTCTCCACTTTAAATACCGGCGGATAAAAATCAGTAGATATAACAGTTTCATTTTCAAGCCATCCATCTTCATATTCCCTTTTAATAACAGTAACTGCTCCCCCGTCTCTGCCTTCATTGTTTATAACTTTCGCTTCAGGTTTTAATGCAGGATCAAATTGAACGATCGTCTGCGGTTTATATGTTCTCTCATCTTGCTTTACAACCTCATACGTTCTGGACAACTCCGGGCCAATTAACTGAACAATAAGCTGTCCACCATTATTTTTGAATGAAAGCTCATATGAATGATCTTGCGGATTATAAAATTTCAAATCCCATTTATCTATTTTAAAAGCCGCTTCTAATCCGAGTTCTGCATACTCTGGCTGAACCGAGCTTATATGCCGTTCTATTATTTCAAATGGTGATTGAATAACAAGATCGTATATCCCTGTTGCAATTCTACTTAGTGACTCTTCATTTTCATTTAAAATTTGCCGCTGTTCGAAAAAAGTTTGCAGGGAAAATGTTTCACTTTGCTTAAGCTGTACTCTTATTTCTTTATCAAAGAAAGAAATAATATAGTCATCGTTTAATGTGATTGCTGATTGTTTGATGATTGTTTTCACCGGCTGTTCTTTCTCTATTTTCTTTTCACTTGTCTGTTCTTCTTCTATTCCAATCTTAAAAAATATAAGAATACAAATACTGCAAAATACAATAGTGAGGAAACCGCTTACTATACTTCTCCGATTCATAGTTTCACTCCTTATACTCACAAGATAGTCTCTATAGTACTTTCAACCTATAAAATTCGACTCATTTCTTAATATTCTTCATATTTTTATTGTATAATAGATGCAACATTAATAATACTAGAAAAAATGTAAAAAATGATAGTTTTTGTCTACTTTCCAAGAAATAGATTGGGTAAATCTACTTATTTCTTATTCTATAATAGAAAGCAGGTGAATCACCTTGAAAAGAAAGATTTTAAATAACTCTGGTATTACCCTGCTTGAACTGGTTGTATCCATTGCTATTTTATCTATTATTTTAATTACATTTGCAGGGTTGTTTATGAATGCATTTAAGTATAATGCGATGTCTGGGGATAAATTACAGTCGGTGAATATTGCTCAGGAGTATGCAGAAAGAATAAAAAAAGATACAGATTTTTACGATTGCATGAGCATATTGCAAGTCAATCCTGCAAATTGTGCGAAACTTTTTGAATCAAGTAAAACCTTTTCATTAAAACAAGATGTTGTCTCCGATCCAGATGACTCAGAATATTATTTCATGCAGCTAGTTGAAAATGATACTGATGATATTATTTCTATTAAAATTAGCAAAACGAAGGAATCAGAAGTTATTTCTAAATCTCTTTATCGTTTAATTATAGAAGCGAAGAAAAATGAGGCAGATAAAATGCCTTCCAAAACATACCTCTATTATGAGTATGAGTAAAGGGGACTTTCTTATGAAAAATGAAAAAGGATTAACCCTTGTCGAAGTATTAGTCGGGCTTGCAATCCTCTCTATCATAATGATTATTTTAGGGGGATTGTTAATAGATGCGTTTAAAAATTCGGAAAGGTCAGAGAAAATTACTGCTTTGCAGCAGGAGGCAAATACCATTATGACAGAATTAAGAGATATCCATTGGAAGAACGAAGACTATCTCATTCATTTCGAGGAAGATTCTATTAAAACAGAGCAAACTAAAATCATTTTAAATTCAGAAAAGTATACTTATAAATTTGAAAAATTCGATGAGGAAAAAGACATATATATTGAGATGCCCAAAGAAATGACTAGTAAAGAAATGAATAACTTATCGATAAAATTAATCATCAGCTACTTAGATGATTCATCTATAGAGTCTTATGAAATAAAAACAACCCTATCCCGACTAGGAGGAAGCGACTAATGAAACAGATAAAAAATGAAAAAGGAATATCGTTAGTCATTGTCCTTTTAATTATAGTCGTATTTACTGTACTTGGGCTTGCTGTTATCGGACTGTCTTTATCAAATGTAAAGCAAATAAACAAAAGTGAAGTAAAAAATCAGGCGATCGACTTAGCAGAGATGGGGAGCCAATATTATAAAGCAAAATTAGAGGATGATTTTTTGAAGCATTTTTTCGCTTCTGTCAACAGTATTAGCGAACCTATTGAAACAGAAATAAATAATGAAATTGCTACTATTTTAAAAAGCGGGAAAACATATAATCGCGATGATTACATAAAGGAAGCGCTTAATCAGCTAAAAATGGACATTGATCTCCTATATAATAACGAAGAATTTGAAAATGTGTTTAAAAAAAAGCCCTATCCTCTTTACAATAATGCTTCTTTTTTCGGAGAACCCACAGGTAAACCATTTAGGACAAATATTGATTATAATAAAGAAACAATTGAAATAGAATTTAGCTTTAATAGTACAGGAACAGTGAATAATATTACTGAAGAAATGATAGAAACTAAGCTGAAATACACAGTTAAAATTAATAAGGGCGCTGCTGAACAAAATACCAGTGACTTCTGGAGCATTATAAAGAGACCGAAAAAAGATAATGGAGAAGAGTTCGATGAATGTAAAAAGTTCACAGACGGCAAAGATGAATTCGTGAGGAAAACTTGTAAATACAGTAATTCTATTTCTGCTGAAAAACAAGGAGAGATCAAGGATTCAACATTAATTTTTGAAAAAGGATTGATTCTCACTAAAAATTCAAACTTAAAAGTGGAAAATAACCCCACTATATATATAACTGGACAAACGTCTTTTTTTAAACATATATATGGGATTAAAACTTCCAATGTCTTTATTCAAAGCCCAATACTGTTCGATAATATTAATAATAGTATTGATGATTCAACAATTGTTATTATCGGACAAGTAGAATTTGAGAGAAAAAATAATAACGGGACATTATCAATAGGTGACGTTGAAAACAGTAAAATATATATTGACGGAAATGTCCTTTTTAGTGGCAAAACAAAGATAAATGACTTTAAAGATAGCCTATGGTATATAAGAGGTGATGTTGATTTTACCAATGTTGATTTTAAAGAAGCTAAAAATTCTAAAATCTGTGTAGATGGCAAGGTAGCTTCACCTCCCAGTAATGTAAATGTATATTCAACTTTTACTAATAAGGATGCCTTCCAAAAAGCTTGTCCAGTTCTAAATGGGGGAGATCCATCTGATGATCTACTCACTTCTATTAAAATAGAATTATTAACTGAGCCTACAATCAAATATAATTATCATTAACTAATTCATATATATCAAAAAGCTGTTGCCCCCACAACAGCTTTTTCCTTCCTCACTTCATCAAATACCTCCGCACACCCGAAATAAAATAAAGCGATCCCGTCACAATATACACATCATCATTACACTGAATAAACTTCTCCAATGCCTCTTCCCATGACTCGTAGTATCTTTTATCTTCTATCGGACATGCATCATACAAATCAACAGCGCTCGCCGCTCTCGGAAAATCAAATGTTGTAAAAGCCATGCTCGTCGCAATTGCTGTCAGTCTTTCAATCATTGGTTTAAAGTCTTTATCAGCCAAAGCACTGAAAAGAATATGAATTTTTCTATCTCCATAATGTCTATTGACTACATCGACTAAACTTTCTACGCCCTCTATATTATGAGCTCCATCTATAATAATAAGCGGGTCTTTGCTCATCGTTTCAAAGCGACCTTTCCAGCTCGTTTTTTCAAGCCCTGTTCGAAGCTGTTTCTCTGTTATAGGAAATTTGTTTTCCTCTTGTAAATAGTTGATTGCAGTAACTGCCAGTGATGCATTTTTTAATTGGTGCTCACCCCGCATTGTTAATAAAAGATCCTCATAATTTCTAAAAGGGGTAGAAAGTGAAAATAACTCCTGATTTTCTTTTAAGCTGCTTTCAGTAATTTTAATATCATTATCCAATGCAAATAATGGAACATTTTTCTCTTCTACTGTTCTCTGAATAACATCCAATGCCTTCTTATTGCCTACTCCTGTTATAACCGGAGCATTTTCTTTTATAATCCCGGCTTTTTCACCTGCGATTTCTTCAATCGTATCGCCTAAAATCGCCATATGATCAAATCCAACGTTTGTAATAATTGATAAAATCGGCTCAACTATATTCGTCGAGTCAAATTTTCCGCCCAGGCCAGTTTCTAATATTATAATATCCGGCTGGTTAACAACACCGAAATAATAAAAAGCCATTGCTGTTATTACTTCAAATTCTGTTGGAGAATTAAGTTCCGTTTCTGCCAGCTGTTCAGATAAAGGTTTGATTTCATTAACGAGAGCTACCATTTCATCATCACTTATCGGCTCGCCGTCTACACTTATTCTTTCATTAAACACTTCAATATATGGAGACGTAAACGTTCCAACTTTATAACCGGCTTCTGTGAAAATATTTTGCAAATATGAAACGGTAGAGCCTTTTCCATTCGTTCCGGCGATATGGATAATTGGAATTTTCTTTTCCGGATTTCCCAGTCTCTCCATCATCCATTCCATTCTTTTCAAACCTGGCTTAATTCCAAATTTAAGACGGGAATGAATCCATTCGACAGCATCCTTATAGTTAGTGAACATTTTTCTTTTCTCCTTTACAAAATGAGGGCCGGACCCCAAGAGGCCAGACCCTTATAAAAAATTATCCTTTTAATTCTTGAATACGCGATAACACAATTTCACGTTTTTCCACATAATCTCTTTCTTTTGCCTTTTCTTCTTCAATAACACTTTCTGGTGCTTTCTTTAAAAAGCCTTCGTTTCCTAGTTTCTTCTGAACTCTTTCTACTTCTTTATCAAGCTTTTCTTTTTCTTTTTCAAGTCGCTTAATTTCTTCTTCAATATTAATTAAGCCTTCAAGCGGTAGAATAAGCTCGGCACCTGTTACAACAGCTGTCATTGATTTTTCATCATGAGCAACTTCCGTTGAAATTACAAGTTCACTCGTATTACAGAAACGTTCAACATATGCACGGTTGCTCTCAAGCTGAGTAAGAACTTCCTCATTTTTCGCTTTAATCTGCATTTGAATTTGCTTGCTCATCGGTGTGTTCACTTCTGCACGGATATTACGTACAGAACGAATAACTTCAACGAGAAGCTTCATTTCAGCAGCAGCTTTTTCATCTGTAAACTCTGCATTCACTTTCGGCCAGCTCGCAACTGTAATTGATTCTCCTTCATGCGGAAGTGACTGCCAAATTTCTTCTGTAATGAATGGCATGAATGGGTGAAGCAATCTCATTGTATTGTCTAATACATAAGCAAGAATTGATCTCGTCGTTTTCTTTGCTGCTTCATTTTCACCGTAAAGCGGTAATTTCGCCATTTCGATGTACCAGTCACAGAAATCATCCCAGATGAAGTTATAAAGTAAACGCCCAACTTCACCGAACTCATATTTATCGGCTAATTTCGTTACATTTTCGATCGTTTCATTTAAACGAGTAAGAATCCATTTATCTGCAACTGATTTTTCACCTGATAAATCAATTTCCTCATATGTTAAGCCGTCCATATTCATTAAAGCAAAACGGGACGCATTCCAAATTTTATTCGCAAAATTCCAAGTCGCTTCTACTTTTTCAAAGCTGAAACGTAAATCCTGTCCTGGTGAACTTCCCGTTGATAAGAAATAACGCAAGGAGTCTGCACCGTATTTATCGATAACATCCATCGGATCAACGCCGTTTCCGAGAGATTTACTCATTTTACGTCCTTGTTCATCACGTACTAAACCGTGGATAAGTACATCTTTAAACGGTCTCTCTCCAGTGAATTCTAATCCTTGGAAGATCATTCTTGATACCCAGAAGAAAATAATATCATATCCTGTTACAAGTGCTGCTGTTGGATAGAAACGTTTGAAATCTGTTCCTTCTGTATCAGGCCAGCCCATCGTTGAGAACGGCCATAATGCTGAACTGAACCATGTATCCAGAACATCTTTATCCTGTTCCCAGTTTTCAATATCTGCCGGCGGCTCGTGATCAACATGGACTTCACCTGTCTCTTTATGATACCAGGCCGGAATGCGGTGGCCCCACCATAATTGACGTGAAATACACCAGTCACGAATATTTTCCATCCAATGTAAGTATGTTTTTTCAAAACGGTCAGGAACGAAATGCACTTTCTCTTCTTTATTTTGAAGTGCAACAGCTTCGTCTGCTAAAGGCTGCATTTTAACGAACCATTGTGTTGAAAGATATGGTTCTACAACCGCACCGCTTCTTTCACTATGCCCTACAGAGTGAAGATGCTCTTCAATTTCAAAAAGAATGCCTTGGTCCTGAAGATCTTTTACGATTTTTTTACGGCAGTCAAAACGGTCTAATCCTTTATACTCTCCGGCATTATCATTCATTGTACCGTCTTCATTCATAACGAGAATACGTTCAAGATTATGACGGTTACCAAGTTCAAAGTCGTTAGGGTCATGTGCCGGTGTAATTTTCACCGCACCTGAACCGAATTCCATATCAACATAGTCATCACCAACGATTGGAATTTCACGGCCAACGATTGGTAAAATAACCGTTTTTCCGATTAAATGCTTATAACGCTCATCTTCCGGATGCACGGCAACAGCTGTATCACCTAACATTGTTTCTGGGCGAGTCGTTGCAACTTCAATCGATCCGGAACCGTCTGTTAAAGGATAGCACATATGATAAAATGCACCTTGAACATCTTTATAGATAACTTCAATATCTGATAAAGCTGTTTTTGTTTGCGGGTCCCAGTTAATAATATATTCACCGCGGTAGATTAATCCCTTATTATACAACTTCACAAAAACTTCACGTACAGCTTTTGATAGGCCTTCGTCTAATGTGAAACGCTCACGTGAATAGTCGAGTCCTAAACCAAGCTTCGACCATTGTGCACGAATGAAACTCGCATATTCTTCTTTCCATTTCCATGTTTCTTCGACGAATTTTTCTCTTCCCAGATCATAACGGGATTTACCTTCTTCGCGAAGTTTCGCTTCCACTCTCGCTTGTGTCGCAATACCTGCATGGTCCATTCCAGGCAGCCATAGTACATCATAGCCCTGCATTCGTTTCATACGTGTTAGTATATCTTGTAATGTCGTATCCCAAGCATGTCCTAAATGAAGCTTCCCTGTTACGTTTGGCGGGGGGATAACGATCGTATAAGGCTCTTTTTGCTCATCATTTTTTGCTTCAAAATATTTGCCATCAAGCCAAAATTGATAGCGGTTTTTTTCGATCGCATTTGGATCGTATTTCGTTGATAATGTTGTTTGCTGTTCATTTGTTTCCATCGAATTTCCTCCTCAAAATAAAAACTCCTCTTCGTCAATAAAAGGACGAAAGGAGTTGATTTCGCGGTACCACCTTTTTTCATAAGCAAAAAATACTTATGCACTCAAAAAAGATAACGGCTTTGCCGGCTTTCCCTACTTATCTTCAAGAAAGCAACTCCAGGGCGACCTTCTACTGCAACAGCTTTAAGAAATCTCCCAGCAGCTGATTTCTCTCTCTGAAAAGCGTTAACAATGTACTCTTCCCTCTCAACGTTCATATATATGTAAAGTTTTCATCCATCTTATATATTACTAAAGAAATGATTTTTCCGTCAACATCTTTACCATATCTATTTGCTTCTATACATTTTACAAGCACAAATACCCATCTTTTTCATAGTGTAACAAGTAACGAAGACTTTTAGGAGGAAATAAGCATGCGGAGACGATATAATCGTTATACCCTCCCATCTTGGTTAAAGCAGATTCGCGAAGTAGGGGTCCAGATCATCGTTCCACTATCTGTTTTTCAGGCAGTGCGAACAGTCATTTTTCCTACATCATTTGATGTGCTTTTATTAGCTATTTTAATCGGATTGGCACTTGCATTGCATTATGAATGGATTTAAAATAAACTCGCCAATATGCGGGTTTTTTTATTTTTAAATAGTAAATTGTTAGTAAATACTTTTAAAAGGGGTGATACATATTGTTAAAGGAATTTAAAAAATTCGCTTTAAAAGGAAATGTGATTGATTTAGCTGTCGGGGTCGTTATTGGAGCTGCATTCGGAAAAATTGTTACATCCTTAGTGGAAGATATTATTATGCCTTTAATAGGACTTTTAATCGGAGGCATTAATTTTACAGGATTACATTTTAAACTCGGAGATGCTGTTTTAAAATATGGAAATTTTATTCAAACGATCGTCCAATTTGTCATTATCGCCTTTTCTATTTTCCTAGTCGTTAAGTTATTGAATAAGCTTAAAAGATCTGAACATGCTGTTGAGGAAGAAACAGTACCTGAACTTTCAAAAGAAGAACAATTATTAACAGAAATCAGGGATCTTTTAAAAGAAGAACAATTATTAACAGAAATCAGGGATCTTTTAAAAGGGAAACAAACAAATGAATGAACAGAAGGCTGCCTAAGAAATTTTATCCCAGCCTTAACGGGCAGTAA
>NZ_BCVG01000066.1 GCF_001591625.1 Metabacillus fastidiosus NBRC 101226 | reverse complement strand
TCCTCATTTTTTATTTGAATGTTTCAATAAAGGCTGCGATTGTCCTTACCATTACACCTGTAGCCCCTGAAGGTCCAAGGTCACTTTCTTTTGCTGTCGTTGCTGTACCGGCAATGTCCAAGTGAATCCATGGTGTTTCCTCAGCAAACTCTCCTAAGAATGTTCCTGCCATAATTGCATGACCTTCACGCCCTGGAGAGTTATTTAGATCTGCCATTTTACTGTTTCTGACTCTCTTCTTATCCTCAGGGAAAATTGGCAGGCGCCACACTCGCTCCCCGCATTCAGCAGAAGCTTGAAGAAATTGTTCAAATAATAGTTCATTATTTGTCATTGCCCCTGTCGTGTTCGTTCCGAGAGCAATAATAACTCCACCGGTTAATGTCGCTACATCGATAATATAGTTTGCACCGTGATGTTTAGCATATGTGATGCCATCGGCAAGTGCAAGTCTTCCTTCCGCATCTGTATTTAGTACTTCAATCGTTTTTCCATTAAGTGCTACAATAACATCATCTGGCTTAAAAGCACTCCCGCTTATCATATTATCCGTTGCTGGAATAACAGCAACAACATTTTTTTCAGGTCTTAATTGACCGATAATCTCCATCGCACCTAGGACAGAAGCTGCCCCACCCATATCTGTCTTCATACCTACTATTCCGTCTTTTGATTTAATCGAGTATCCACCAGTATCAAATGTAATTCCCTTTCCAACAAGACCGATAACATCTGTCCAGTCTTCTTTTCCTTTATACTTTAAAACAATCATTTTCGGAGGTTCAGCCGAGCCCTGATTAACTGCCAGCAGCGCACCCATTCCGAGCTTTTCCATTTCTTCTTTTTCTAATATTTCATATTCGAAATCATATTTATTTGCAAGTTCTACTGAAATATTTGCAAGCTCTGCCGCAGTCAAAATATTTCCTGGCATATTAACTAATGTTCTGGCAAAGTTTGTACCGCTTCCGTATGTATAACCAATTTCCAGGATGGAACTTATTTCATCTAATTGGGCTTCTGTAATGACATGAATACCTTTTATATTTTTTTCCGGTTCATTAGATTTTTGTTTATAATTTATTATTTTATAAGTAGAAAGCGGGAATGCTTCACCTAATACATATGCTGCATCATTATTATTCACCTTCTCACTTACAAAGGTGTCTAAAGCAATTGTGAAGTGCTCTACTTTCTCTTTTAGTAATGTTTTACACATTAACCCGAATACTTCTCTTGCCTCTTCCAGAGTAAAGTCCTTTTCCTTCCCTAAGCCAACGAAATAAAGCCGTTTTATTTCATGCTGGCCGAGGGTATATATTTTCGTAATTGCCTTTTGTTTCGTTACAAGATCACCACTTTTCAGCAGACTTGTGAGCTGTCCAGATAATTTCTCATCTAGAGCAGCAGCGATTCCTGATAACGGACTATTTTGATTATATATTCCGATAACTAATGTTTCGTTTTCTTCTTTAAACTGGTATTTATTATAGACATGGAACATATTTCTTACCTCCAATTCAATAAAGGAATTTTCTCCATATACTGTGGTATAATGGAAAAGTATTTTTTATGAAGAAGCTTCTTACCCTTCTAACTAGTTTAACATCTTTTATATTACGACGTTTATATATGCAGCCAGTATTGTATACAGATTCCCGCCCGCATGAAAGGATGGTCTTTGATGGAGTTTTTCCTAAACTTCCCGCTGCTTGCAGCATTAGCAGCGATTGGTTTTGCTCAATTTGTAAAAGTGCCGATCCAATTTATCGTTTCAAAACGATTAGATTGGTCTCTGCTCACAAGTACCGGTGGAATGCCCAGTTCACATTCTGCTGCTGTTACTGCACTCTCAACAGCAATTGCATTAGAACATGGCTTAGATTCATCTATATTTGCTGTATCAGCGCTATTTGCCATTATTACAATGTTCGATGCAACAGGTGTCAGAAGGCATGCTGGCGAGCAAGCAACGGTTTTAAATAAGCTTGTATTAGATTTTAATACTTTTGTAGAAGAAGCAAAAGTTTGGCCAGAGAAAGAAGAAAAAGAAAAACAGAAGAAATTAAAAGAACTTCTCGGCCATAAACCGATTGAAGTATTTTTCGGGGGCTTAACTGGGATTATTTTATCCTTACTGCTCTATTATCTATTCATTCTATGATGGGATCATGCAGAAAAGGCTGACAAATGTCAGCCTTAGCTTTTCGTTTCATCTTTTATATATTTTTGTCTAAATACTTGCAATGATTTATCTTCATTAAGCCCTTTTAATTGTTCTTCAGTGAGCTCTCCTTCTCCCATTTTAACGATATATACTTTCAGTTCCTTTTTACCCCAATTTTCGTATACATCGCTTACAGTTTCATAATAAAGGTCTAATTTATTCCCTTTAATCGCTCCGCCTTTATCAGCAACAACACCATAGCCGTAGCCTGGAATAAAAAGAATTGTTCCTAACGGGAAAACAGTAAGATCTGCTGCGACTGTGGAAAACAGATCCCTTTTTACTTTAACACCTGAATAAGTAATTCCATACTCTGGATGATTCGGTTCTTTACCTGTTGACTCTTTCCCAGCTGTATAGCCTGTCGCTACGACAGTTTTCGTTGGGTACTTTGACCAATCAAAAGCATCCTCTAATGATACATTACTATTTTGTTCTACTGTAACTGAAGCAATCTCTGTTTTTATAGTTGCCTCTTTACTTTCTTCTACATCAGATGCAGCCTGATAATATAGATGAAATAAGTCCTTCACTCCTACACCTGTGATCACCTCGAAAGTTGTTAATAATGCTGCTAAAACTAATAAAGTCATAATAAAGCGTTTTGAAAATAACAAAAGGTATTTCATTTTTTTACCTTTCCACTCCTCTCACAATCTATTCGTTCCCTCATTTGAAATAAATTATTCTTGGAGGTAATAAAATTATTTGTGACTGTGAGCTCTCTTTGAATGGAAAAGACAAATGAAAAAAGACCGACTAAACTAGTCCGCCTTCCCTTTAAAACATTTGATATCCTTTTGTCCGCAATGATCTAATAACAATTCCAGCTAAAATTGCCCCTATTAAACCGCTCGATAAAATTAAAATATCGGCAGCTGCCAGATTTGTTACTTTTGTACCTAATAATTGAAAGGTTTCTCCAGGCTGCCTAAAATAATCAATAAATTTAACTGTATCATTTATAATAAATACACAAACGATCGGATAAATAATTGCCATAATCCATGACATGCGTAAGAGCATATTTAATAAGAAACCGATTCCAAAAAATAAAATTAAAAATAATACCATCGAAATTAGTAAAACAGGTATACTTAACACCTTTTCACCTCCAATATACTTCACTTTAGTTTACTAAAACTGTGAAGAGACAGTCAATGTATTAGCCGGTGAACGTTTTATGAATAAAAAGGATAAAAGCGTCTGCCGCTTCTATCCTTTTTATAATTAATTAAATTAATTTAAATTTACCTTTTTTCATTACTAATGATGGTCCTCCAACCATGAATAATGCACGGTTGTCGATCATTTTCTTCATAAATGATGCTTGTTTACCAACTACTTTTTTACCGAATACAACACCTACAGCGTTATCTTCTCCTAATGATGCAACAGAACCTTTAATATCGGCAGTAAAAGGAGCTTGCTGTCCTTGCTTACGAATCGCAACTGCTACGTTTTTCGCACAAGTTTCACCTTGCTGCATAGCAATTTGTGCTGTTGGCGGATATGGACGATCGATTTCCGGATTGATCACTAATGAACAGTCTCCGATAATAAATACATCGTCATGTCCTGGCGCACGAAGGAATTCATCTACTTTTACACGTCCGCGCATGTTTTCAAAACCAGCTTCTTCTACGATGCTGTTTCCTCTTACACCTGCAGCCCAAACGACTGTATTTGCTTTGATTTCTTCTGTTTCTTCACCTTTAGCAACGATAATTCCAGTTTTAGTACATTCTTTAATTGCTGTACCGATCATGAATTCTACACCTTTAGCTTGAAGATGGTTAACAGCATATTCCACTAATGCCGGATCAAATCCCGGAAGTGCAGTTGGAGCTGCCTCCACACAGATAATGCGAACTTTCTTAAAGTCAACATCATACTCTTTACATAATTCAGGAACACGATTTCCTAGTTCTCCTAAAAATTCGATTCCTGTAAATCCAGCACCGCCGACAACGATTGTTAATCGCTCATCACGTTTTTCTTCTTCATTATTATACATTGCAAATTCTGACTCAATATGTTCACGAAGAAGACGAGCTGAGTTAATGTTTGTAATTCCAAACGCATATTCTTTGAGACCTTGAATACCGAAAGTTTCAGGGTTAGAACCTAAAGAGATAACTAAATAATCATATTCAAGCTCACCGTTTTCTAACTGTACTTTCTTCTCTTCTTTATTAATAGCAACAACAGTATCCTGAACAAAATTCACACGGTTAGTATTAATAACATCTTTGATTAAATAACGAGCACGATCATGATGCAATGTTCCAGCAGAAGCTTCATGCAACCATGTAGTTTCATAATGGTAATCATTTTTATTAACTAATGTAATCTCTGCTTCATCCAAGCTAACTAATTTTTGTAAACGAGTAGTAGTAATTAAACCACCATAACCTGCACCTAATACGACAACTTTTGGCTTTCTCAAAAAAATCACATCCACCTTTTTAAATTTTTTGTTGAAAATAATTGAAACTTGTTATACCTTATCATTCACACTTCACAATTTTTATATTTCTACACAAAATAGATTGTGAAAACTTTCACTTACCTTCACATAAAGAACCAAGAAAAATGATATAATTCCTATCTCTCATATTAGCGTCACAAAAAAATTTTTTCAAGCATATTTTTCGCAAGTTATAATATTGCGAAAATTAAGAAATATATTTACATGTGATTGTAAATATAAATAATTAACTATGATATTATAGAATTAAATAATTATTCATTATATAGTAGGAGGCATTATTTGTGAAAGAAGATACAAAAATTTATGATATTACAATTATCGGTGGAGGCCCCGTCGGCTTATTCACTGCATTTTATGGCGGAATGCGTCAGGCAAGCGTGAAAATTATCGAAAGCCTTCCACAGCTTGGCGGACAGCTTTCTGCTTTATACCCTGAGAAATACATTTATGATGTTGCAGGTTTCCCGAAAATCCGTGCTCAGGAGCTAGTAAATAATTTAAAAGAGCAAATGTCTAAGTTCGAACAAACTGTTGCGCTTGAACAAGCTGTTGAAACGGTCGAAAAGCTAGAAGACGGTACATTTAAATTAACGACAAACAGTGAAATTCACTATACGAAAACAATTATTATTACAGCTGGTAACGGAGCATTCCAACCTCGTAAACTGGAGCTTGACGAAGCTGTTAAATATGAAAAAGCAAATCTTCATTACTTTGTAGATGATTTAAATAAATTCGCTGGAAAGCGCGTTGCTATCACTGGGGGCGGAGATTCAGCAGTTGACTGGGCTTTAATGCTTGAGCCGATCGCTAAACAGGTAACACTTATTCATCGCCGTGATAAATTCCGTGCGCATGAACATAGCGTAGAGCTGCTTCATAATTCAAAAGTAAACCTACTTACTCCATTTGTTCCAACTGAACTAGTTGGAGAAGAAAATGTAGAAAAAATTGCTTTAGAAGAAGTAAAAGGTGATCGTAAAGAAGTAATCGAAATCGACGACCTTATCGTTAACTTCGGTTTCGTATCTTCCCTGGGACCAATTAAAAATTGGGGTCTTAATATTGAGAAAAACTCTATCGTTGTTAACTCAAGAATGGAAACAAATATCGAAGGAATTTATGCTGCAGGAGATATTTGTACTTATGAAGGAAAAGTAAAACTGATCGCAAGCGGCTTCGGTGAAGCACCAACAGCTGTAAACAATGCAAAAGCTTATATGGATCCAAAAGCGCGTGTACAGCCGCTTCATAGTACAAGCATGTTTGAATAAGAAGAAAAAAGCAAGCTTCCCTCAGGATAGCTTGCTTTTATATTTTAACATTCCTCAGGCGTACCAGTATTTTTAGCCGTTCTAAACGATGAACCGCAGCCACAGTTAGCAATGGCATTCGGATTATCAATTGTAAATCCTCCACCCATCATGGACTGTTTATAATCAATTTTCGTTCCGTTTAAAATCGCGCCATCATCTTTACTGACAACAATTTTTATACCATGCTGTTCTAACAGTGTGTCTTCGTCAGTCACTTTATGCTCGAACCCCATACCGTATGAAAGACCGCTGCAGCCCCCGCCTTTTACACTTACTCTTAAATATGCTGCTTCTTCCTCATGTTCCTTCATCATATCCTTTATTTGAAAAGCAGCTGCTTCTGTAATTATTACTACTTCACTCATTCCATTCTCCTCCTTTGGCACTTATCAAAGGCTTTACAGTATATAGTATAACGATTTATTCCAACTGTCTCAAACAAGTCGCTTTCACTATATATAATTTTTAAAAATATTCCTTATTTATATAGATCCACTATAATAAATGGACATTAATTATATAGGCAACTTTCCTATTATACTGGTAAAAGCTCATGTTGATTCTACAAGCTATAATATGGATCATGCTAAGTTATTTTTTAAAGCTGAAGGTTCTTCCTTATTTCCAATATTATATTAGGTTAAAACATTGGATTTTCTTCCAAATGTTTGTATATCTTTTCAACAAGCTCATCAGGGTCATCAGCAGAAACGACTTCCCCCTCTACTAAAGCATAAAGTGATGCAGCACACCGTCCGCAATAACTTAAACATCCATACTCAATAATATCAAGATTCGGATCCTTTTCTAATTGCTCAAGTGCAGCTTGGGCACCATTTGCTAAGTTACTAATACAAAATTCAATTATTGGTTTCACCTTAACCCACCTCGCTACTTCTCTTTATGCTACGCCTTTTCATCGTCATCGTCAAT
This sequence comes from Metabacillus fastidiosus NBRC 101226, assembly GCF_001591625.1. Classification (GTDB taxonomy): domain Bacteria; phylum Bacillota; class Bacilli; order Bacillales; family Bacillaceae; genus Metabacillus; species Metabacillus fastidiosus. The sequence continues at coordinate 15,520 of NZ_BCVG01000066.1, read as the reverse complement.
TTCAAATACTAATTTCCATTAATTAAGTGCGTCTATATCATCTTTTTCTGTGAAATATGGTAATATTAATATAATAATGATGTACTATTGCAACTGTATTGCGAAAATAGAAATGTTTTTTCACATATATATTGTGATTTTGTATCAAATTAGATATACTTTTTATGAATTTTGCAAAGACTTTATTTATATAGTTACATCATTAAATTTTATTTTAATAAAATAACTTAAATAAGCATGAAAAAGTGAAATGTTTAACAAAGTTTCATCTTGATTTCTTTTACTAATTAGGGAAAAGGGGAATTGGCAATGAAGAACTTAGTTATTCTTGGTGGTGGTTATGGTGGTATGCGTATTCTGCATAGACTTTTACCAAACCATCTTCCGGAAGACGTTCAAATTACACTAATCGATAGAAATCCTTACCATTGTCTTAAAACAGAGTACTACGCTCTTGCAGCTGGTACAATTTCAGACCAACATGTTCGAGTTTCTTTTCCTGAACATCAGCGCCTCCACCATACATATGGAGAAGTCGTATCAATCGATTTAGAGCGAAAAGAAGTAGTTATGAAAGATAAGGAGCCAATCAAATATGATGACATCGTAATTGGTTTAGGCTGTGATGATAAGTTCCATAACATTCCTGGTGCTGATGAATTTACATACAGTATACAAACGATTGATGAATCTAGACAAACATACCAAACATTAAATAACTTAACTGCGGATTCAACAGTCGCTATTGTCGGCGGCGGACTCAGCGGTGTCGAACTTGCAAGTGAGCTTAGAATGAGCCGTAAAGATTTAAATATTAAATTATTTGATCGCGGAAAACATATTTTATCCAGCTTCCCTGAAAAAGTCAGCTCCTATATCGAGAATTGGTTTAGGGAACATAATGTAGACGTTATAAACGGTGCAACGATTACAAAAGTGGATGAGAATGCAATTTATAACCACGATGATCCTGTGCAAGTAGATGCTGTCGTTTGGACAGCCAGAATCCAGCCGAATAAAGTAGTAAGAGATCTTCAAGTTGGAAAAGATCCACAGGGACGTATAATTTTAACACCACAGCATTTCATCCCTGAACATGAAGACGCATTTGTCGTTGGTGACTGTGCAAGCCTGCCGCACGCTCCATCTGCACAGCTTGCAGAACTTCAAGCAGAGCAGGTCGTTCAAATACTGCAAAAGAAATGGAAAGGTGAACCTTTACCTGAATCATTACCTCCAATTAAGCTTAAAGGAGTATTTGGTTCCCTTGGCAAGAAAGAAGGATTCGGTTTACTAGGTGACCGTCCATTGATGGGACGAGTGCCTCGTATGATAAAATCAGGAATTCTTTGGATGTATAAGTATCATAACGGTTAATAAAGAAAGACAAAGTGATTTTTTCACTTTGTCTTTTTATTTACTTTCAATATTTATGTGCTGATAATCTTTCTCTTCTCCCCTTCTTTTCAAATTTTTTTACTCTCTGTTACATTACATTTAAATCTTATTACTGTATTCCAATTTGAAACCATGCTAAAATAGATACGGTATATTAGCAGTCATTGGATTAGATTTTTTACTGTATTTACAATATAATAGACTTAAAAGAAAGGAGTCGATTTTTCATGGCTGAAGCAGAATTAATTGAACAAGTTCAGGAAGTATTAGATAAACTACGTCCATTTTTATTACGTGACGGTGGAGATTGTGAGTTAGTAGATGTAGAGGAAGGTATTGTGAAATTACGCCTTCTAGGTGCTTGCGGCAGCTGCCCAAGTTCAACAATTACACTTAAAGCTGGGATTGAGCGTGCTCTTCTTGAAGAAGTACCGGGAATTATCGAAGTAGAACAAGTATTTTAATAAAAAAAGCTGACAAATCGTCAGCTTTTTTATTATTTCTTTACAGTTTGTTCCACAACACAGCCATCAAAATCGATCGCAACAGGATCGACTGTGCAAGCTGGGAATACAACACTTAATTTTTTTGCAAGCTCATTCCCTTTTCCTTGCTCAGTAAAACAAAGAATCGTCGGACCTGCACCGCTAAGTGCTGAGCCCCATGCTCCGAATTCAAGCGCTTTTTCCCTAACTTGGATAATTTCAGGAATAAGTTTTTGGCGATATGGCTGATGGAAAAGATCTTTCCCCATCATCTTACCCATTAAGCTCCAATTTTTAGTAAAAATCGAGGCAATTAACATATTACTAATAGCACTAGCTTCTACCGCTGTTTTAAATTCAAGTGTCTTTGGCAGCACATTTCTTGCATCGCTCGTAAACACTTCATAAGTTGGAATCACAACGACAACATCTACTTCCATATCTTTCACATGAACAAGCTCTGTTGAATCTTGCTCATGCAGTCCGATAATTAAGCCGCCGTAAAGAGATGCACCGACATTATCCGGATGCCCCTCTTCAAGACTTGCAATTCTCATCTTCTCTTCATTTGTTAATCGTAAATCACATAGCTGATTAGCTAATTCAATCGCTGCAATAACAGCTGCTGCACTGCTGCCAATCCCTCTGGCTAACGGAATATCACTCCACATTTTAATCTCACATGAAGGCAATGTCTTTCCATATTTATCAGCAACTTGTTCAGCTACCTTTGCGATTAAATTACTGCGGTCTGTCGGAATATCTTTAACATGCTCGTTCATCGGTATAAATTTCAGTTCACTCGCTAGTTCTACCTCTAAAGTTAGATATTTTCCAAGAGCTAAGCCAATGGAGTCGAAACCGGGACCCAGATTAGCTGTACTTCCTGGAACTTTAATCTTTAGCATGTCTCCTTCTTTCATTGTACAGCTACCCCTTTTAAATGCTCAATAACAACATTCTCATCGTTCGGTAAAACAACTGGTTTAATTTCAGAAATGTCAATAGCAGTGTTAGGGTCTTTTAAACCGTTACCAGTTAAAATAGCAACAACCTTGCTTCCTTCTGCAATTAAGCCTGCTTTACGGTGCTTAATTAAACCTGCGATAGAAGCTGCTGAACCAGGCTCTGCGAATACTCCTTCTTCACGTGCAATCAGTTGATATGCTTCAAGAATTTCTTCATCTGTTACATAATCAATTTTTCCGTTTGATTCTTTTTCTGCTTCAACAGCAAATTTCCAGCTTGCAGGGTTTCCAATACGGATTGCTGTAGCAACTGTTTCAGGATTTTCAATCGGCTCACCGCGAACGATAGCAGCAGAACCTTCTGCCTCAAAACCATGAATTTTTGGAAGACCTGTTTGCTTCGCTTCGTTATACTCTTTAAATCCTTTCCAGTAAGCAGTAATATTTCCTGCATTTCCAACTGGGATACAAAGAACATCCGGTGCAGAACCTAATTGTTCACAAATTTCAAATGCACCAGTTTTTTGACCTTCAATACGGTATGGGTTAACAGAGTTTACGAGTGTAATAGGAAGCTTTTCACTAATATTTCTTACCATTGTAAGCGCATGGTCAAAGTTTCCTTTAATTGCGTAAATTTCAGCACCATACATAACAGCCTGTGCTAACTTACCGAATGCAATCTTACCATCTGGAATAAGGATGATACATTTCATATTTGCTCTTGCTGCATAAGCTGCTGCCGCTGCTGATGTATTACCAGTAGAAGCACAGATAATTGTATCGCTTCCATCTTCTTTTGCTTTTGCAACAGCCATAACCATTCCGCGGTCTTTAAATGAACCAGTCGGATTTGTTCCTTCTGTTTTTACATATAATTCAACACCAAGCTTTTCAGAAAGCTTTGGCATATGAATAAGAGGTGTATTACCTTCTTGTAAAGTTAATTTTGGTGTTTTATCTGTTACTGGTAAAAATTCAGCAAACTCTTGAATTAAACCTTTCCACATCATACTAAACCGTTCCCTTCTACGCGATAAGTACTTTTCACTTGATGAACTACTTCCAGATCATTAAGCTTTTGTAAAATTTCTTCAAAATCATGTTGTGATGCTTTATGAGTAACGATAACAATTTCTGCAAGATTTTCATTTTTTAAAGGAAGCTGTAAAATCTTCTCAAAGCTTACACCTTTCTCTGTAAATAAAGATGTAATATTTGAAAATGCTCCAACTTCATCTTTTACATGAATTCTCAAAAATTGCTGTGCATAAATATTCTCAAGACTCTTGATTTGCTTCTTATATTGCGGAGCAAGTGCGCTTTGACCAGTTACATTCAATCTCATGTTCTTCATAACAGCCACTAAATCTGAGACGATTGATGTTGCTGTTGGCAAACTTCCCGCTCCCGGTCCGTAAAACATTGTTTCTCCTACAGCCTCTCCGTAAACGTAGACCGCATTAAACTCATCATTTACAGATGCTAATGGATGGGCTTCCGGTAATAAAGTCGGCTCAACCGAAACCTCAACTTTACCGTCTTCTTCCTCAGCGATACCGATTAATTTCATTGTATAGCCAAGTCGCTTACTATAATTAATATCATCATCTGTTACGCTGGAAATACCTTTTACCCTTACATCATCTAAATCAACGTTCATAGAGAAACCTAAGCGTGCTAAAATAGACATTTTTCTCGCTGCATCCAATCCTTCAACATCTGCTGTTGGATCAGATTCTGCATAGCCTAGATCTTGAGCCTCTTTTAAGACAGCATCATACGGACTGCCGAATTTCGACATTTTCGTTAAAATGAAGTTTGTTGTTCCGTTAACAATTCCCATCATTTTCGTAATACGATCTGATGCTAAACCGTCAACTAGGCTGCGGATAATCGGAATACCGCCGGCAACGCTCGCTTCGTAGAACAAGTCACAGCCATTCTCTGTCGCAACAGATAAAAGCTCTGTTCCGTATATAGCCATTAAATCTTTATTAGCAGTAACGACATGTTTACCAGCTTTAAGAGCTTCTAATAAATGCGTTTTCGTTTCCTCAATACCACCCATAACTTCTATAATAACATCTATTTCCGGATCATGGATAACATCAAAAACCTCTGTCGTTAAAATATTTTTATCAACCTCAATTTGCCTTGCTTTTTCGGTGTTTTTCACAAGAATTTTCTTTACCTTAACCGGACAGCCAACCTGATGCATAAGCTTATCTTGGTGATTTTCAATAATTTGTACAACACCGCTACCTACCGTACCTAAACCTAATAGACCAACATGTATTGCATTCATCCGTAAACACTCCTTACTGTTCTTACAAGATGTACAATTGTTTATACATAAAGGACACCTTTAATATACTTGTCATTATAAAATGGTTTTTGATGTTTTACAAGAGTCAATTTTTTCATTACCGTTATGTAAACGCTTAAAAGCAGCTTGTCCTTAGCTCTGCTGTAGAGGCACTTCTTGATTAGTGCCTCTTAAAAGTTTAACCAGTGCAGCCTTGGCAAAAAAATCTTCTTCGTTCTCATCGATAGAGTTCCAAAGTATCCTCTCAGAAATTGTTCATATTTATCTGATTCATTTAATAAATCAGTGAGCTCTTTTTCATATGATGCTCTTTCTCCTTCAGGTGATAAATAATAACCTTCGATACATTCAAAATAATGAAGCGGGAATAATAGTCTACTGTAAATAAGTCTCCAGGAAAAAGCAGATAAAGGTGTAGTCCTGTCGTATTCATTAATAAATGTGTAATAGCTGGAGTTATTTTCGTCGGAGAAAAATAAATACCTCAAATACTCTGCAATGTCTCTTCCACAATGATCAAAAACCCAATCAGTCGGCATTTTAATATACATGCCATTATTCCACGTATGAAGATTGAAACGCTGGTGACAGATCGTTCCGGCATCAACCGGCTGCGGCTCATCATCCAGTTCTGTATCAACTAAATATTGGATTGCATTTTCTGCTAAACCTAAATAATAAGGAAATGACTCCACAAATTGCTTTTCAAAATGATTAAGGGGATGTGACTGTAATTTGCCGCGCCAGAAGCCTTCTAATTGATCTAAACGCTTTTCCCATAAGTATTTCCATTGTCCTATCCTAGATATATTGGATAGCTCATAAGGGAAGCTGCGAGCCTTTTGATGAAATCTTGCCAGATCACTTCCTAATTGAATATCATTTCTCGCTTTAACAGTACGACATTTTAATAAAATGTATCTCACTTTCTCATTTTCGAAAAACAGATTATTGTCTTTTGTAAGCACGAACGTTCCGACACAAGGTTCCCTTTTATCCTGTAAAAATTGACCCATTTGATATATTTCATAAAGTTCTTCTTCTGAAAGATGCTGAACCTTTTGTAAAAGGAAAATTGTCTGATGAAGTTGAAAGGCATCACAGCCGTTCACTTTAAAAAGGTCTATCGCCTTAAGTCCATAATGTTCCTGAATCATTTTCTTCATAAATGATCTCCACCTAAAAATAGTCTTATAATATCGTAAGCCAAAATTAAACAGTTTATGAATGAAAAGAAGCAGGTGCTTAAATACTTTTGTAGAAAATATTATAATTAAGCAATTTTTTTATCATTTGTTACACATTTTTTTAAAGTAACGCGTATAGAATGAGTAAACGAAAAAACAGAGACTAGAGAAAGATTGGGTGAGTGTATATGAAAGATAAAGACCAAATGGATATTGTAGAAAAAACAGCAAGGAAATGGATCGAAGATCGTGGCGTAACAATTCAAGATATAGCGGAACTCGTATTCTTTCTTCAAGAAAAGTATCACCCAAACCTGCAATTAGATACTTGTATTGAAAATGTTGATCGTGTTCTTTCAAAAAGAGAAGTTCAAAACGCAATCCTGACAGGAATTCAGCTTGATCGTTTAGCCGAAGAAGGGAAATTAGAAGAGCCGCTCCAAACAATTATCGGCTCTGATGAAAGCCTGTATGGAATTGATGAAATTCTTGCTTTCTCGATCGTTAATATTTACGGTTCTATCGGTTTTACAAATTACGGATATATCGATAAATTAAAGCCAGGAATATTAGAACATCTCAATGACAAATCAACTGGCAAATGCCACACATATTTAGACGATATTGTCGGTGCCATTGCTGCCGCTGCATCAAGCAGACTCGCACACCGTGCTGCTAATGTAGATTAATAAACATCGGCATCAAGTGTATCGTTATAAAGTGAAACTTCCATCAGGGGGGTTTTCGCATATCCCCCGCTGATGGTTAATTCCCCTGATCAGATAATGAATCAGACTTTCTCAAACCATTCTCTTAGCGTATTAATCGTATGTGTCGGCTTTTCTTCATGCGTATCCAAAATCTCTTTCGTTGTGACACCTGTATGTACTAATAATGTATCAATCCCTGCATTCATCCCCGCTTTAATATCTGTGTCATAATTATCACCAACCATTAGTACATCTTCTCTTGGAACCCCAAGAACTTCTAATGCTTGTTCTACAATGATACTTTCCGGTTTACCAATAAACGTAGGCTGAACAGTTGTTGAAACCGTAACAACAGATGTCAGGGAACCATTACCTGGTAGAAGACCTCTTTCAGTTGGAAAAGCAATATCCCCATTCGTTGAAATGAAAGTTGCACCATTCCTCACTGCCAGACAAGCCTTAGCAAATTTCTCATAATTAACACTGCGGTCAATACCTACAACGACAAAGTCAGGGTTCTCATCTACAATTCGGAAGCCTTTTTCTACAAGCGCTTCTTCTATTCCGTTTTCCCCGATAACATAGACAGACGCATTCTTCTTCAAGTCATACATATAATTAGCTGTCGCATTGCTAGTCGTAAATACTTGTTCTCCTGTAGCTGAAATGTCCAAGCTGACCAGCTTGTCCGCAATTTGCTGTGGGGTTCTTGATGAATTATTTGTAACGAATAAATAAGGAATATTTTTTTCCTTTAATAAATCAATAAAATCACTGGCTGCTTCCACTTGCTCATTACCTCTATACATCGTTCCGTCTAAATCAATTAAATAACCTTTATATTTTTTCATTATTATCTCCCTAATCCATCATAATGGTTTAAATGCCGATACAGGTCCAAGCTCATTATTTATGTATGTTCGAATATTATTTGAAAAATGCTGTAATATCGGCAAATTCAATGTAAAAACAGAAATTAACTTCCTATGCTCTACATTCAAATATTCCTGAACAAGGCTTTTTCGAAAATGAATCATTTCTTTCAACCCGTCTGCATCTTTCTGCTGAATTACTTGTTCGTCTAATAATATATGAATAATATCTTCATAGCTGCCTGGGTCCCTCATAATAAATCCATCAATCATTGCATTGCCAACGTCTAAAATTGTCTCAATCATCATTTGACAAAGGCGTTCCAAAGCTTTTAACTCAAAAAAACTATCCCACCTTTCATGCTGTGAAAAAAACTTTACATGATCGTCCAAATAATCCAGCCTTGCTTCAATTTTTTCAACATCGACAAAGTACATCTAATAGCACCACCTATTATTATGCTTTCACACACAGCTTCGTTCATTCTTATTTTAACATTTTCTATATATGTACGTACAAATTAACATTCCGACATAAATTGAGGAATAACTGAGTTTAGTACACGATTTTTGGCTCGTCTCGCTCAAATTAATAGAAAAAGAAGAGAAAAGCTAGCTTTTCTTTCTTTTTCTATTAATTTGAGCACTTTTCAGCCTTAGCTGAAAAGCATTTGCAAGCTCTGCTTGCAAATGGATGAGCCAAAAATTAACTTAATTTGCAGCAAGAATAAGTTTAAAGCTGAAACTTTATCTGTATAACTTTTATCAAAGACATACTTGTACTTATTTGTCATATAGAAAATATTTGAAAGGATTTATCCATCTGCTATGATAAAACTAACAGATATAAGGGGGGGCGGAGGTTTGGACGAAGAATTATTTTTCCTTTACGATGATACTGTAGAAACAAAAACAAGGTTTGTAAGCTTTATGGGGGAAAACAGCAGATTTGATTTAGCAATAATGCGTACAGACCGCTATTATGGAAAATCACTTGTACTTGATATCCAAAGCAATCGTTTTGCGATTATAGGTCAGGATGATTTAAATGAACCAGGATATTTAGAACATGCTTATGAGCTGTCAAAAGAAGATGCTCAACAACTAAGAGAGTTTTTATACGAAACGATCTAAGGAAACCATACTTAGCCGACTTCCTAACCTCATCACAAAGTTTTTAGCTCATTTACATATTAGGTAAATGAGCTAAAAAACATTTTACTTAAAATTTCAGTGCAGACACTTTACTTTTTGATTTTTTTTACAACAAAATAAGCGCAGCCAAAATTACAGTATTCATAAATATATTCATCTAAAGTACTTATTTTTGTATCAAAGGTTGCTTTTTGATTTTGGTCATCAAAAAAGCCTCTCAGCCTTAATTGGTTATAGCCCCAATCACCAACGATATAATCATATTTCGTTAATATTTCGGTATATCGTGCTTTAAAATCTTCCTCTTTAAAACCATCCTTCTCTTCTTTCACTAATTCATACATTTGGTTTTGTACGGTTATCATGACATACTCACATCCAATTAAAATTATCCACTTATATCCTACCATACTTGATTTATAACTACATTATCAAATATTGGTCAATTTTTTTCCTCATTTTCTGGTCATTCTAATGATGAGGAGGTGCTTAGATAATGAAAAAAATATCAATTGCATCCAGTATTATCACTTTATCTTTATTAACAGCCTGTCAATATGGAGCAGAAGAAGATATTTATAAAGAAAGCGGAAATACAATCAATGTCCAAAACCGACATGAATTATACAGTAAAAATGACAATTTAAATGATAAAAAAGATGATTTTGGTTATGTCCGTCATCAAAAAAGCGGAGTACCTCAAGATAATACATTCGCGAAAGTTCATACTATCAACCGTGAACAGCTCGCAAATACAATAAGCAGTATTTGTGTCCAAATGCCAGGCATTAATGATGTGGCAACATTAGTAACAGATGATGAAGTACTCGTTGGCTATCAAACAAATGCTAAAGATCGAAATGCAGTAGCGGATCAAGTAAAAAGATCTGCTGCCTCTGCAGTACCTCGATATTACAAAGTATATGTATCAGATAATAAAGCAATGATGGAACAAATTGAATCATTTAGCCCCCTTAGTTCAACGAGCAGGAATGTTGATGAAATTTTAAACAAAACAATTCGTGAAATGTTAAAGTCCCCTCAAGGTAAAAAGATGAACTCTGGAGAGAACGCAAATGGGGAAGCTTATGGTGAAATGAATGAAAAGCTGGATACGGATATGAAAGATAATTATGATAAAAAACGCTATGAATAAATAAAAGCGGGGAAAATTCCCCGCTTTGTTCTGAAAAAATTTTAAGCTTGCGCCTGACGTTGTTTAGCTGCTGCATTTACCTGCTCATCAGCATGGTACGAACTTCGCACAAGCGGGCCTGCTTCACAATGACTGAAGCCTTTACTCATTGCAATTTCACGCAGTTCAGCAAATTCATCTGGATGATAGTATTTTTGAACTTTCAAATGTTTTTTACTTGGCTGTAAGTATTGACCGATTGTCATAATATCAACATTATTCGCTCGTAAATCATCCATTGCCTCAAGAATTTCTTCTTTCGTTTCTCCTAATCCAACCATCAGACTCGATTTTGTAGGAATATCAGGCTGCATTTCTTTTGCACGGCGTAAGAACTCTAATGAACGTTCATATGTAGCACGTGCTCTAACTCTTGGTGTTAAACGGCGTACTGTTTCAATATTATGATTTAAAATATCCGGTTTTGTATCCATTAATGCTTTTAAGTTCTCATAAATACCACCCATATCAGACGGCAAAACTTCTATTGTTGTAAATGGATTTTTTCTGCGGATAGCACGGACAGTTTCAGCAAAAACTCCCGCTCCGCCATCTTTTTGGTCATCACGCGCAACAGCGGTAACAACGACATGCTTTAAATTCATTAAAGCAACAGAATCGGCTACTCTTTCCGGTTCTGCTAAATCAAGTTCAGTCGGTAAACCTGTTTTTACGGCACAGAAGCGGCATGCACGTGTACAAACAGCCCCAAGAATCATAAATGTTGCTGTTCTCCTAACTGCCCAGCATTCATGAATATTAGGACATTTTGCTTCCTCACAAACTGTATGAAGATTTTGTTCACGCATCAATTTCTTTAAATCTGTATAGTTTTCATTCGTATTTAATTTTATTTTTAGCCATTCCGGCTTGCGTAAATGTTCTTCTTTCTCTGCCATGTAATCAACTCCAAACACATTTATCAGCATTATCTATTTCACTAAAGTAAGGTTTTATTTTTACATTCGTCTTCACTTTAACATATGAAACCTCAGTGGACAAGAAAAAGACCTGTAATTATAATTTCTAACATTTACTATTAATGAAAACGAAAGCAAGCAGCAAACTATAAAGAGAAACTACATGTTTAATGCGAATAACAATTAATACGAAAAAACTGTTACTGGAAGATCCATTTTATTTTGAGGGGAGCTAAAATAGTCGTGAGAAAATGGTTAATTGCTATCATTATTTCTATGATAGTATGCAGCTCGACCACTGAAGTATTTGGGGCCGAAAAGAAGGTAGACAATGAATATGATGAGCGAATGAGCTTATACAAAAAGATGGAAACAATTACGAATATAGACTGGTACGTTTTCGCAGCAGTTGATCAATACGAAAGAAATATTCGTCATTCGAGGAGGGATATTCCAAAGGCTGATGGGCTTATCGAAATTTATATTAGGCCTGAAGTTTGGGCGGGATTATTAAATCCGAATCCCCATGATAATAATACGGTAAGCATTGCATTGTTTAACGGAATGGGTCTTGATGGTAATGGTGACGGCCGGGCAGACCAAAAAAATGATGAAGATATTTTATATACATTTGCTAACTATTTACAATCATATGGATCTAATCTGGACAATATTAAAATAGGCTTATGGAATTACTACAAACGTGATAAAACAGTCGGTCTTATCCTCGGTCATATGAAGATTTATAAAACATACGGACGCTTAAATTTAGATGAACATGCATTCCCAATGCCCCTGAAATTTAATTTTAGCTATAACAACACATGGGGTGATGCAAGAGGATGGGGCGGCAGAAGAATTCATGAAGGTACTGATATTTTTGCCAATTATGGAGTTCCTGTCCGTTCAACTTGTTATGGAATTGTTGAGATGAAAGGTTGGAACCGTTATGGCGGATGGCGTGTGGGCATACGTGATCTCAATAATAATTACCATTATTTTGCACACTTAAATGGTTTTGCAAAAGGTTTAAACATCGGTCAAGCAGTGGAACCAAGCCAATTGATCGGTGCTGTCGGTAGCTCTGGATACGGTCCTCCGGGAACTGCTGGTAAATTTCCACCGCATCTCCATTACGGAATATATAAAGATAATGGAAAAACAGAATGGTCATTTGATCCATATCCACATCTTAAAGCTTGGGAACGTGCAGAACGATTAAAAAATAGAAAGAAATAATTGTAAAATCACTCTATTAACTGCTAATATAACTTAATTAGGCTTTCTTAGAGAGAAATTTCCAACAATACAAATACAAAGATTTAGTGTTTATTTCTATAAAAAAAGATGGATGTAAAGCCTGTAAAGCTTCACATCCATCTTTCATTAATGTTTTATACATTAGAAGTATTTTTATTTCTTTTAGCCTTTACCACTGCATTTATAATACTTGCAGCAAGACCGCCCCATATAATAACGATACCGACAACCATCATTGTAATTGCACCTGCACTCATTACTCTGATCCCTCCTTGTCAGTAGAAGAAACAACTTCATCTTTCTTATTTCGTTTAAGCGTAAATAATACACCAACTAAAATCGCTCCGAGTGCAACAGTCCATCCCCAGTTGAATAAAAATTCACGTGACATTTCACCATAATCACTCGTTAAATTCGTACGGATGTTATCAAACATCATATACCCTAAAACAATCGGCGTTATAACACTTAAGCTGAATCTCCACCAAGCACCGATTTTAATATCAGAAACTTCATTCGCATGGTTTTGGAGATTTTTTAATTCCTTTGCAAACCATGCAATTGCTATTACTTCAATTAGTCCAACTAATGTAATACCAAATGAATTAATAAAATAGTCAACAGCATCTAAGAAGAAGATACCGCCTTTTGTTGCAAAAACTAAAGAGCAAAGTGCTGACAATCCACCACCATATGCTACAGCTTTTGTTCTTGAAATTTTAAACTTCTCTTGAAGGCCTGCAATATACGTCTCTGAAATTGATATTAATGATGTTAAACCAGCAAGTATTAATGATCCGAAAAATAAAATTCCAAATAACTGACTTAAAGCCGGAAACTCATTAATAATTTGAGGGAAGACAACAAACGCTAAACCAATCCCCGCCTTAACAACTTCTGAAACCGGTACTCCTTGTTGAGCAGCCATAAAACCAAGCGCACTAAATACACCGATTCCTGCAAGTACCTCAAATGATGAGTTCGCAAAACCAGTAATAAATGCGTTATTTGTAATATCAGATTTTTTAGGAAGATAGCTCGAATAAGTAAGCATAATAGCAAATGCAATTGATAAACTAAAGAATATTTGTCCGTAAGCAGCTATCCAAACTTTCCCATCAGCAATTTTACTCCAGTCAGGTTTGAAGAACGCCTCTAATCCTTGCACAGCCCCATCAAGTGTGAGCGCACGAATAACGATTAAAGTAAACATAATAACTAATAAAGGAATAAAAATTTTATTTGCAACTTCAATTCCTTTTTTAACACCTGCAAATAAAACACCTAAAGCAACTATCCAAACAATGATGAGTGGAATTAAAACACCTGGGACCAGCCCGCCAAACTCACCTGGTACTTCTACCGCTTTTAAATAATCACTCATTAAAAATGTTCCTGGGTCGGATCCCCATGTTTTATTAATAGAAAAAATAGAATAAGAACTTGCCCAAGCGACAATAACAGGATAATAACAGGAAATAACAAAGGCAATTGCTAACTGCCACCATCCAATCCATTCTTTACCTTTCCCTAATTTTGAAAACATTACTGGAGCAGAGCTTCGATATTTATGTCCCAGTGTAAATTCCATAATCAAAATCGGAATTCCAGCTGTTAATAAAGCGAATAAGTACGGTAAAAAGAAAGCTCCGCCTCCGTTTTCATAAGCAACTGCCGGGAATCTCCAAATATTCCCTAATCCAACAGCAGAACCGATAGCAGCAAGAACAAATCCTGCACGTGTTCCCCATTGTGGACGATTCTCCATTTTAAATTTCCTCCTTTTTCTCACATATCCAAAAATTGTGAGAGTAAATAGAATTTAATAAATTTTCTGACTATTTAATATAATCTATACATAGTATAGATGCACTTTATTCCTATGTCAAAATAAAAATTATAAAATTATAATTTTTATATTTTCTTAAAATAATAAATATATTTCATACTATTCTCCTTAAAAAAGTATGTTTTCTTTTCAAAATACATTATTACCAGATGTTTTTCAAGCTATCATTTTCAAAAAAGTTATTATAATATAAAAATTCTACTAACCGATAATAAGTATTTTTCCTTTTTATAACAGAAATAGAGTTTAATTCTATCTTATTTGAATGGTATATAAACATATATATACCACCTAAGTATTATGTTAAAACATAAAAATTTGAGCCTTGATTATTATCAAGACTCAAGCCAGCTTCATTTCGATTCATTTTTTGGTAATTCAATTGCAGGACTGCCAGCATCACCTTTTCCATTATAATAAAGCGGAACTTCCCCGTTCTCCGTAAATTTCATAATAGGAATAGAATTTTTTGCTTTTATTACATTTGTAGCAAAAGGAATAACAACTTGAACATCCACCTCCACATAGATCTCTATTTCATGTACTGCACTATTAATCCCATGTTCCTTCGTTGTACTTCTAATATCTGTAAATACATCACCGATTAAATAATATTGAACTGGAATATTGGGACCTAATGTACTTAAAATCGCATTACCAGTTATCTTCCCTAATGGAATACCATAAATAATTCCATCATCTCTTTTCTTTTGATTAGGGTCTCTGTCGTGGAAATTATTCCTTTCAATTTCTCCAAGTTTTGCTGTCACATTGTCTGTCACCTTTTTTTTAGCCGTATGCACAACCCTGTGATTAACATTGACAGATACAATATCCCCATCTTTATTCTTATCAACAACAACTAAATTTTCTTGATCCTCTTTAGTTAAAATTTCTTCTTCGACTGCATTATGGATAATCGTTGTTGCTACTTTAGAAGCTTCTAAATCTGCAATTTCTACTAAAGTAGATTCAATTTGCTCATTAATAATCCAAAAGCTTATAGCAGTTAAAAAAACAAAAATAACAAAGGATAGTAATAGTACATATCGAAAAGGCAAAGGACCTCTACGCGGACGACGACCGCGAAATCTCGCCAAAACAAATCCCTCCTTTACACTTTTATATTTATGCATGAAAGGAAGGATGTAATCTTTTTATTTTTAAATTTTAATAAAGTGAAACTTCCATC
>NZ_BCVG01000065.1 GCF_001591625.1 Metabacillus fastidiosus NBRC 101226 | reverse complement strand
TGGAGGACGTGCGAAAACCCCCACTGATGGAAGTTTCACTTTATAATCTGAAATTTTAGAAGTGAATGAGTGTATCATTCGCTTCTTTTTTTATGCTCATTTGCATATGCTGTAAACAAGTTCTATGATGAAAGGATGCGGAAAATGAAAAGTCTAATTTATACGCTAATTGCAATGTTTCTCCTGTTTTTAGGGCTTCAGCAAATGTCTTTATCAACTAATACAGCGCAAAATGTCTTTATTATGAGCTGGCTTGCTTTAGCGCTCTTTGTCGTTGGCGGTAATCTAGTTCATTACTTATATCGAAATAAAAAGGGAACAAAGCGGAGTAAAGTACAGAATGTACAGAGAATAAAGCAGAAAAAGAAGCAAAATATGACACTTCATTGATATAAAAAATAATCACCTTTATAATGGAAGAAGTGCATTTTAGTAAAAAGATGAACGGTAAGGGTGATTAGCTTGGCAACAAAGCATGAGCAGATTTTACAATATATTGATTCTCTCCCGGTTGGGGAGAAAATCTCAGTACGACAAATTGCAAAAGATATGGCGGTAAGTGAGGGTACAGCTTATCGTGCAATTAAAGAAGCTGAAAATAAAGGATATGTCAGTACGATAGAGCGTGTTGGTACAATTCGAATTGAAACGAAGAAAAAAGAAAATATCGAGAAGCTGACATATGCAGAAGTAGTAAACATTGTTGATGGACAAGTACTTGGCGGAAAAGCAGGATTACATAAGACATTGAATAAATTTGTCATCGGTGCAATGAAAATAGAAGCGATGATGAGATATACCGGTGCAGGCAATTTACTGATTGTCGGTAATCGGACGAATGCACATAGCTATGCAATTAAAGCCGGTGCTGCTGTATTAATTACAGGGGGCTTTGATACAGATGATGATGTGAAGAAATTAGCAGATGAATTAGAATTACCGATCATTTCAACTAGTTACGATACTTTCACAGTAGCGACAATGATAAACCGCGCAATATATGATCAGTTAATAAAAAAGGAAATCGTGCAAGTAAGTGATATTTTAACACCGCTTGAAAAAACAATTTGTTTACGAACAACTGACATAGTTGAAACATGGTTTCACCATAATTCAGAAACTGGACATGGAAGATTTCCAGTTATTGATCAAAATTTAAAGGTACAAGGAATTATTACCTCAAAAGATATTATGGGATTTAGCAAGGACACATCAATTGATAAAGTGATGACTAAAAATCCGATTACGATAAATGGAAAAACATCTGTTGCTTCGGCAGCTCAAATTATGGTTTGGGAAGGAATTGAATTTTTGCCGGTTGTCGATTCCTATAATCGTCTTGAAGGGATGATCAGTCGTCAAGATGTATTGCAAGCTTTACAAATGATTCAGCGCCAGCCGCAGATCGGTGAAAAAATTGATGATATTGTCACAAATCAATTTGTTACGATTGAAGACGACTTTAGAAATGGAAATGTGTTTCGCTGTGAAGTGACACCACAAATGACAAATCATCTTGGAACTATTTCCTACGGGGTGTTTACAACATTAATTACAGAAGCTGCAAACCGTTATTTACGATCACAGAAAAAAGGTGATATCGTCGTTGAGAATATTTCTATTTATTTTATAAAGTCTGTACAAATGGAGAGTATTTTAGAAATTCACCCGAAAATATTAGAAGTAGGCCGTAAATTTGGGAAAATTGATATTGAAGCATTTACTGATGGGACAGTCGTAGCAAAAGCGATGATGATGGTACAGCTTATCGAGAGATAGAGAATGCTATACCTCTCTTAATTTTTATTATCCCACTTAAGAGAGGTTCCACAGCTACAATCTTTAGTTCTTTTCTACCTCTTCTTGCGCCAGAGGCAAGTAATATTTGTATTTTCGATAACTTGCCCAACTGCTTGCAAGACCAAAAATAACAAAAAAGATACCAACAACTAAAGTAACAGTTGAGTGGTTAATGAGTAATTGATTTAAGCCGAAAGTTAGTACAAATAAGCTTAGACAAATACTCGCCTTAGCTGAAATCCATTGTTTTTCCATTGGTTTTTTTCGGCCGAAAATCTGTTGGGCTTTATAAAATAAATAAAGCACTAAGAAAATTGCGATAGCAATAACGAGAATAAGCATGAAAAACCTCCATATATTCATTGGAACTTTATTTTATTTATGGAAACTATTTTACCATGTGTCAGTTGTATAAGTACAAATTAATGTTCTAATATAGATATATATAAGTACAATTTAAGATTCTAACATATACTTCATAAAAACTTATGGTGGTGCACGATTTTTGGCTCATCCATTTGCAGGTGAAGCTTG
Source organism: Metabacillus fastidiosus NBRC 101226 (assembly GCF_001591625.1). Lineage (GTDB taxonomy): Bacteria > Bacillota > Bacilli > Bacillales > Bacillaceae > Metabacillus > Metabacillus fastidiosus. Next base: position 20,417 of record NZ_BCVG01000065.1, on the reverse strand, counting down.
CAAATGCCTTTCAGTTTTAGCTGAAAGGTGCTCGAATTTAGAAAATGAGGAAGAAAAGCTAGCTTTTCTCTCATTTTCTAAATTCGAGGGAGATGAGTCAAAAATCAACTAGGTTTTACAGTAGCATTAGATTGGAAATAGGAATATAGTTTTGCTTTCTCCAGTTGAAAAATCATTTGGCTGTTACATAAAGTACTACAAAGTTATTCCCGAACACTGTTGTTTTATGGTTTAATAAATATAATAACATGATTAAACTAAGGAGAATACTATGAAATTAGAGATTATTAATACAATTAAAGAATACGAGAAAATTATTATCCATCGCCATGTAAGACCAGACCCGGATGCTTACGGCTCACAATGTGGACTGGCAGAAATTTTAAAAGCCTCATTTCCTGAAAAAGAAATTTATGTTGTTGGAGCATCTGATCCATCTTTAGAATTTTTGTACACAATGGATGAAATTACAGATGATCAATATGAAAATGCGCTCGTTATTGTTTGTGATACAGCAAACCAGGCTCGTGTAAGTGATCAAAGATATACTAAAGGCGAAAAGCTGATTAAAATTGATCACCATCCGAATGAGGACCCTTATGGTGACCTGCTGTGGGTTGATACGACAGCCAGCTCTGTAAGTGAAATGATTTATGAGCTTTACACAGAAGGTAAAGAGCACGGTTTAAAGCTTTCTAAAAAAGCTGTTGAACTTATATATGCTGGAATTGTTGGTGATACTGGACGCTTCCTGTTTCCGAGCACGTCACCGAAAACATTTCATTATGCAAGTGAGTTAGTATCAGAAGGTGTGGAGTATACGAAATTATATAATGAATTGTATAAAACAAAACATAATGTTGCGAAATTAAGTGGATATGTTCTTCAAAATTTCTCTGTAAACACTGAGGGAGCTGCATCTATGAAGCTCTCAAAGGAATTATTAGAAGAATATGAAGTCACTTCTTCAGAAGCATCACAGCTTGTTGGAATGTTAGGAAATATTGAAGGCGTTAAAACATGGGTCTTTTTTGTTGAAGAAGAGGATCAAATTCGAGTTCGATTACGTTCAAAGGAAATTGTTATTAATGGTTTAGCAAGAAAGTTTAATGGTGGAGGACATCCGCTCGCCGCCGGTGCATCTATTTACAGCTGGGATGAAGCAGATGAAGTTATTGCACAGCTAACAGAACTTTGTAAATAATTTTAGAGGGCGATTGCCCTCTTTTTTCTTAGTAAGTAAAGAATTCGAATATGTGGATAAGAAGATGAAGATTTTTTTAATATGATGAAAAAGAAGTTTATTCCGCAGCGCGATTAGGGATGAACCAGCAGCCTAATTCTGTATTTTCAATGTCTACGTCTAAATTTAATAATTTTAAATCCCGCGTGAGTAAACGTACAAGCGTAGCAGACTCAACATAAGCTGAAAACCCGTTTTTGATCAGATCTAATTTTTCCTGTTTTAATTTCCTCTGGAATAAAGTGTCCATTTTTTTCACTCCTTTCAATATTATATAAAAATAACTACATCTCTATTTTATCGAACTTTAAATAAAAATGCGACTTGATTTTTTGAAAATTTTGAGAATTTTATTTAGCAAATGATATTTTTACTTCAATATAGACATTCGGTGTTATAACAATTTTAGTTACTGCAAGTTTGTATTGCTTATCATCAAATGAAAATGGCTTCACTTCAATTATCCGCTCCATCAGTGGAATGCTTGTACTAGCTGTTTCTAAGTCCTTTGCTAAAATATGTGCCAGGTCATCTGCTATATCGCGTTCAATATTATTAATCATATAATCTTGCAGGTTGAACTTTTTACCGTTTATTAACTTGATTCTTATCGATTGTACTGTTATTTTTTCCTGGTTTTCTTTATTAAGTTTTTTATAATCTTCCTGATAAATTTGTTTATCTCTTTTCAGCTCGGCAATATCATTTTGCTGTTCTTTAATCCGCAGGCTTTGTTTATCCTGGTTAACACCGTAAATAAATAAAAAAACGGACCAGCTTAAAAGAGCGCCGATCACCATACCAGCGAAGAAGCGTTGCCATGATGGCTTCTCATAATGTGAAGGAATTCTCATCGTGATAAATTCTCCTGTGTTAACCAGTTAATGAACATCCAGCCGGTATGAGCCCCGCCCATTGCTGAAATAATTAAAAGGACTTGTTTGACAATATCCTTTGTCTGTCCATCTAAAATGCCCCGTTCAAAACTGTAAAATGCATCAAATGTTCCGCCTATTGCAGCGACTAAAGCCCAGATTTTTAAACGGTCAGCAAATTGAAACATTTTTGACAGCGGTGGTTCCCCAGTTAAAAATGCACCAAATGCACCGATTAGCGCCCCACCCAAAATAACACCGAGTGCTATAAAATAACTATGAATAAAAGCCGGTATGAAAGCTTCTTTTGTATCCATGTCTACCATCCTCCCAATACATTATATGGACGAACTGTTAGAAGTATGTTCGGTTCATATTAAGTTTTCAAAACATTTGTAACGCAATATGTTCAAGCATATAATGAGGAGAGGAATAGAATGTCGAACGATATTATCATTTGAAAGGTGGGACTTTAAGTTGCCTTTCGTTCACCTTCAAGTTCAAACAGGTTACAGTTTATTAAACAGTGCAATCAAATTAGAAAAGCTTATTGAATATTCGAGGGAATTAAAATTTAAAGCATTAGCAATCACTGATTTCCATGTTATGTATGGTGCAGTTGAATTTTATAAATCTTGTACACAAAATGGAATTAAACCCATTATTGGACTCATAGCATCTGTAAGAGAAAATGATGAAGAGCAGCAGGCATTTCCGATTGTATTGTTAGCAAAAAATAATGAAGGATATCAGAACTTATTAAAAATAAGCAGTGTTTTACAAACGAAAGCAAGCGGTGGTATTCCTGAAAAATGGCTGGAAAGTTACAGTGCTGGATTAATTGCGATTACTGCTGGGAAAAACGGTGAAATTGAACGGAATATTATGAATGGGAATCGGGAGAAAGCAGCTCAAATTGCAGAGAAATATAAGCATATATTTGAGGATAATTCCTTTTATATTGCAATCCAAAATCATTTTGAAAAAGAAGATGAAATGTTAACGAGTGAGCTGATTGCTTTAAGTAAGCAATTAAATGTTCCACTTGTTGCAACAAATGATGTTAAGTACATAAACCGTGAGGATATGTATGCTTATACATGTTTACAAGCGATAAAAGATAATAAAAAAGTAGAAGATAATGAAGAGATAATGCAAACAGATGAGTATTATCTAAAATCATCAGAGGAAATGGAGAAGCTGTTTAATCATGTGCCAGAAGCGATTCAAAACAGTTTGGACATAGCTGAAAAATGTAATGTGACATTGGAATTAGGAAAAGCACATCTCCCGGCATATCCGACACCAGATGAACTGCATGCTGATGAATATTTGGAGAAAATTTGTTTAGAAGGGCTTCGTGAAAGGTTTCAAAATCCTACTGAACAATATTTGGAGAGGTTAACATATGAACTCTCTGTTATTAAAAAGATGAAGTTTAGTGATTATTTTTTAATTGTATGGGATTTTATGAAATATGCTCATGAACATCAAATTTCAACTGGACCTGGACGAGGTTCTGCGGCAGGTTCCCTCGTTTCTTATGTGCTTAAGATTACTAATGTAGACCCGATTCAGCATCATCTTTTATTTGAAAGATTTCTAAATCCAGAAAGAATTACGATGCCTGATATAGATATTGATTTTCCTGATACCCGCCGCGATGAAGTAATTGAATATGTTGCAAATAAATATGGAAAACTGCATGTTGCGCAGATTATTACATTTGGAACATTTGCAGCGAAAGCGGCTGTTCGTGATATAGCCAGAGTGCTGGGAGCTTCTTCAGAAGAGCTAGATTTTTTAGCAAAGAAAATTCCGTCAAGACTTGGTATTACATTAAGTGATGCTTTAATCGAGTCTGCTCCTTTAAAACAGGCAATAAATGAGAATAAGCTTTATAAGAAAATTTATGAAATAGCGTTAAAAATAGAAGGGATGCCAAGGCATACTTCAACACATGCAGCAGGTGTTGTCTTTAGTGAAGAGCCTTTGACAGATGTCGTTCCCATTCAGGAAAGTGCATCTGGGATTTATTTAACACAGTTTTCAATGGATTACTTAGAAGATTTAGGTCTGCTGAAAATGGACTTTCTCGGACTTCGTAATTTAACAATTATCGACAGTATAAAAAAGATGATGGGCCAAGCAGGGAAACATGTTGATTTAAATAAAATTTCTTATTCTGATGAGAAAACATTTCAACTATTATCTGAGGGAGATACGACAGGAATTTTTCAGCTGGAATCAGATGGAATGCGAAATGTATTAAGAAACTTGAAGCCGACCAGCTTTGAAGATATTGTTGCTGTAAATGCGTTATACAGGCCAGGTCCAATGGAAAATATTCCTTTATATATAAATAGAAAGCATGGACAGGCCTCAATCAGCTATATTCATCCACATTTAAAATCTATTTTATATTCAACTTATGGGGTTATCATTTATCAGGAGCAAATTATGGAAATTGCGGCAAGGATGGCAGGTTTCTCATTAGGTGAAGCAGATTTGTTAAGGCGAGCTGTCGGGAAGAAGAAAAGGGAAGTACTCGATAAAGAAAGAAATCACTTCGTCAGTGGCTGTTTGAATAAAGGATACGATGAAAGAATAGCTAACGAAGTGTATGATTTAATTGTAAAATTCGCGAATTACGGATTTAATAGAAGCCACGCTGTCGCATACAGTATGATTTCTTATCAATTAGCTTATTTAAAAGCACATTATCCAATCTATTTTATGGCAGCATTATTAACGAGTGTAATTGGGAATGATGAAAAGGTAGGCCAATATATAAGAGAGGCAAAACAGAAAAACTTAGTAATTTTACCTCCTTCTATTAATAAAAGCGGTTATCCTTTCCAAGTAGAAAATAGTGCGATCCGGTGCAGTTTAGCAATCATAAAAAATGTGGGTGTGGCAGCCATTAAAGAAATATTCCATATACGCCAGCAGAAAGAGTTTACAGATTTATTTGATTTCTGTGTGAGAGTATCTACAAAAGCTGTTAATCGAAGAACGATAGAATCTCTTGTTTACTCAGGAGCAATGGATGAATTTCAAATGGATCGGGCAGTATTAGAGGCGACTATTGACAGTGCTTTAGGACGGGCAGATGACAAGCAGCAGATCAATACTTATTTTGTAGAAGCAGGACTCACTTTAAAATTAGATTATGCAAACGTTGCGCCGATGAAAGTCAGTGATAAATTAAAGCATGAGAAAGATGCTCTCGGCTTTTACTTTTCAAGCCATCCAGCCGCGGCATTGCGTTCTCTATTTGAATCTTTAGGAACGGTGCCAATCAGGGAGCTAAATAATCATACAGGTAAAAAGATAAAAATTGGCGCAATTATTACAAGTATAAAAACGATCCGGACGAAAAAAGGGGAGCAAATGGCCTTTTTTGTTTTAAGTGATGAAACAAACGATTGTGAAGCTGTTGTATTTCCGAATGAATTTAATCGAATCAGCGGACAATTAGAGGAAGGATTGACAGCACTGTTTGAAGGAAAAGCAGAAAAGCGGAACGGTCGGCTTCAAATGATTATCCAAAAAATTATTGATTATGGAGAGCTTGAGAAAGTCCAACCGGAGGGAAAACTTTTTCTAAAAGTTGATGAACAGGCAAAAGAATTAAATAAGTTGTATGAAATAAAAGAAATAATAAAACAATATAGAGGAACTACACCAGTTTATATCTATTATGAACAGGAAAAGAAAACAGTTCAATTGCCTAATAATTTTTTTGTAAATGTGACTGAAAAAAGTTTGTCACAATTTAAAGAAATTTTAGGGGAGGAATATGTCGTTTTTAGGGCGTAACTCTTTACAAAATATTCAGTTATGATATCATTTAAGAATGATTTAGTGGTACAACCACTAGTGTTAAGATTAAGAGGAGTGAGATTAGTGTCATTAAGAGAAGAGGCATTACATATTCATCGAATTAACAAAGGTAAATTAGAATCTAAATCAAAGATTCCAGTGCGCAATGCAAAGGATTTAAGTTTAGCATATTCACCAGGTGTTGCTGAACCTTGTAAAGATATCCACGAAGATAAAGACAAAGTTTATGAATACACAATGAAAGGGAATATGGTAGCTGTTGTTTCTGATGGTACAGCAGTTTTAGGTTTAGGAAACATCGGACCTGAAGCAGCACTTCCTGTAATGGAAGGAAAAGCTGTTTTATTCAAGAGCTTTGCTGGTGTTGACGCATTCCCAATTTGTTTAAATACGACAGATGTTGATAAAATCGTTGAAACAGTTAAATTACTTGAGCCAACATTTGGCGGTGTTAACTTAGAAGATATTGCAGCTCCTGCTTGCTTCGAAGTTGAAGAAAGATTGAAAAAAGAAACAGATATTCCAATTTTCCATGACGACCAACACGGTACTGCAATCGTAACAGTTGCAGGACTTGTAAACGCATTAAAAATCGTTGGAAAAGAAATGTCAAGTATTCGTGTCGTTGCAAACGGTGCAGGTGCAGCTGGTATCGCTATTATTAAGTTATTACGTAGCTACGGTGTACGTGATATTATTATGTGTGATACAAAAGGTGCAATCTTTGAAGGCCGTCCATACGGAATGAATGGAATGAAGGATGAAGTTGCTAAATATACAAACAGCGAGCGCATCGAAGGTTCACTTGCTGATGTTGTGAAAGGTGCAGACGTATTCATCGGAGTTTCAGCTGCGGGTGCATTAACGAAAGAAATGGTTCAATCAATGAATGAAAAATCAATCATTTTCGCAATGGCTAACCCAACGCCTGAAATTATGCCAGAAGAAGCAAAAGAAGCAGGCGCAGCTGTTATTGGAACAGGTCGTTCTGACTTCCCTAACCAAGTAAACAACGTTTTAGCATTCCCAGGAATTTTCCGTGGTGCATTAGACGTGAGAGCTACTCAAATTAATGAAGAAATGAAAGTAGCAGCAGTTGAAGCGATTGCTTCACTTGTTTCTGAAGATGAGCTAAATGCTGACTACGTTATTCCTGCACCATTTGATGCACGTGTTGCACCAGCAGTTGCTGCAGGTGTTGCTAAAGCAGCAATGGAAACAGGTGTTGCAAGAATCAAGGTAGATCCAAAAGAAGTTGCTGAAAAAACAAAACAACTTTCAATTATTGATGCAGAATAAGTGATTCACTTATAAAAACTCCACAGCCGAAGTAGTTATAAAATACTTCGTTACCAAGTCCATCATTTGAAATGATGGACTTGTGTGTGGAGATAAAATTTTTATTTGGAAAAGTTTTCACAGTCTGTACATTGCTTTGGATGATCGAGACTAAACGTGGCGAAGCTTCTTTTTTAAAAGGAAATTTTTATAGATGATTTCATTGAGTTATTTGCCACTTTTATTCTCGAGGATCCGAAAGCGATAAATATGAAGAAATGGTCTATTCACAGTTAATCTATGAAAGATTGCTAATAGGATGTATAGATGAAGCTAGAAAAAGAACAATTGTCGAATGGTAATTGACAGCTTTCTACAACACCTCTATGTCTTATAAGGTAAAGTAGTAGTTAGCTTTATTTTTTATATACTCAAAATGATTAGCAATTAGAAGAGAAGTAGTAGAGTGAATTGAACATACATCCTTATAAAGCATTTTCGTAGAAGAGGAGGTACCATTTTGTTAAAAGATTTATTTGCGAAGAAAAAGAAATATGCATCTATACCTTCTGAACAAGCAAAAAATGATGTACCAGAAGGAATTATGACAAAATGTCCAAGCTGTAAAAAAATCATGTATACGAAGGAACTTGCTAAAAATTTAAAGGTATGCGTAAATTGTGGCTATCACCATCCGATGAATGCAAAAGAAAGGATCGCTAGCCTGATAGATGAAGGTACTTTTATTGAATACGATAAAGAAATGGTTTCTGAAAATCCTTTGAATTTTCCAGGTTATTTAGAAAAGTTAGAAAAAGATAAGGAAAAAACGAAACAAAACGAGGCTATTATAACAGGAGAATGCAGTATAGATGGAAATCGTGCTGTTATCGCTGTTATGGATTCTACTTTTCGTATGGGCAGCATGGGTTCTGTAGTTGGTGAAAAAATTACAAGGGCAATTGAAAAAGCAAAAGAGCTTCATATTCCTTTCATTATCTTTACTGCTTCCGGCGGTGCAAGAATGCAGGAAGGCGTCCTTAGTTTAATGCAAATGGCAAAAACAAGTTCAGCATTAAAATTATTCAGTGATGAAGGTGGACTAATCATTTCGGTTATGACACATCCGACAACTGGCGGTGTATCTGCCAGCTTTGCTTCTTTAGGTGATTATAATTTTGCTGAGCCGAGAGCATTGATCGGTTTTGCCGGCAGACGTATTATTGAGCAGACGATCGGTGAAGAATTGCCAGCAGACTTTCAAACAGCAGAATTTTTATTAAAACATGGTCAGCTTGATGCTGTTATTAATCGTCATGATTTAAAAGAATCATTAGCAAATATTCTTAATATTCATCAACCTGGAGGTGATAAACGATGGCAGGAGAATTAGAATTTGAAAAACCGGTTGTTGAGCTAAGAAATAAAATTAGTGAGTTAAAAGAATTTACAAAGCAATCTGATGTTGATCTCAGTGCTGAAATTGAAAAGCTGGAGACAAGATTAGAGAAGCTTGAAAATGATATTTATGCTAATATGGCTCCATGGGATAGAGTACAGATTGCAAGACATCCGAACCGTCCGACAACTTTAGATTATATAGGCCATATTTTTGAAAACTTTTTTGAATGTCATGGTGATCGCTACTATGGGGATGATGAAGCAATTGTAAGCGGGATTGCTAAATATCACGGATTACCTGTAACAGTTATTGGTCACCAGCGAGGAAAAGATACGAAGGAAAATATTCGCCGCAATTTCGGAATGCCACATCCAGAAGGATACCGTAAAGCACTCCGTTTAATGAAGCAAGCAGAAAAATTTAATCGCCCTATTATTTGTTTTATTGATACAAAGGGCGCCTACCCTGGTAAAGCGGCAGAAGAGCGTGGACAAAGTGAAGCGATTGCGAAGAACTTATTTGAAATGGCAGGCTTGACTGTCCCTGTTGTATCGATCGTTATCGGTGAAGGTGGAAGCGGCGGTGCTTTAGCATTAGGTGTGGGAAATTATATTCATATGTTAGAAAACTCCACATATTCGGTTATTACACCGGAAGGAGCAGCTTCTATTTTATGGAAAGATGCTGGACTTGCTAAAAAAGCGGCAGAGTCAATGAAAATAACTGCACCCGATTTAAAGGAACTAGGTATTGTTGATGAGATCATTTCCGAAGTAAAAGGCGGAGCGCATAAGGATTCGATAGTACAGGCGACATATATTGATAAAGTAATAAAGGAATCTCTCCAAAATTTATTGAAAATGAGTAAAGAACAGCTTGTACAGCATCGCTATGAGAAATTTAAAAGAATTGGTCAAGTATCGTTTGCAGATGAACTACTTGGGGTAAAATAAACTAACGTGTAGCCCTTTCAGGTTACACGTTTTATTTGATTGATAGTTATATAAAGACAAAATTTTCTTAAAATTCCAATTTAATTGTAGATATTATAGTAATGATATTATCCAATTTAGGAATATAAAGGGAAAATATTCCGAATGCTTGAAGTTTTATTGTATGGAACATCCCCTTTAGTAAAGATGAAAGCCTGAAAAATAAACGATTATTTTAAAAAAAGCAAATATTCAGCAATATTATTACACTTATTTTTATTTTTTACATAACTAATAGTGAAATTTATTGTATAATGGGATGGGCTGAGCTTCAACTGAGATATTATTTCACCAAGTAGCAAATTTTCTAAAAGAATTTTTTTGAATACCATCCTGATTTAGAATTTAATAATTGATGGGGTGAGTGGGAATGAAAAAAATTGGTGTGCTTACGAGTGGTGGAGACTCTCCGGGAATGAATGCAGCTGTTCGGGCAGTCGTTAGGAAATCAATCTATCATAATGTTGAAGTGTACGGTATTTACCATGGATATTCAGGTTTAATTGAGGGAAATATTAAACGATTAGAGCTGGGATCTGTCGGCGATATTATTCACCGTGGTGGTACTAAATTATATACGGCTCGTTGCCTTGAATTTAAAACATTAGAAGGGCAGAAAAAGGGGATTGAGCAGCTTAAAAAGCATGGTATTGAAGGGCTAGTCATTATTGGCGGAGATGGCTCTTATATGGGAGCTAAGAAGTTAACAGAACATGGATTTCCATGTATAGGTGTTCCGGGCACGATTGATAATGATATTCCTGGGACAGATTTTACGATTGGTTTTGATACTGCATTAAATACAGTTATTGATGCAATTGATAAAATTCGTGATACAGCTACATCTCACGAACGTACATATGTTATTGAAGTAATGGGCAGGCATGCGGGAGACCTTGCATTATGGTCAGGACTTGCTGGCGGGGCAGAAACGATTCTTATTCCTGAAGTTGATTATAAATTGGATGAAATTGTAAATCGTTTGAACCGCGGTACTGAACGCGGGAAAAAACATAGTATTATTATCGTTGCCGAAGGTGTTGCCAGCGGAGTGGATATTGCAGAGGAAATTGAAAAAGCCACTTCATTAGATACGAGGGTATCAGTGCTGGGACATATTCAGCGTGGCGGTTCGCCAACTGCCTTTGATCGCGTATTAGCAAGTCGCCTTGGAGCATATGCTGTAGAATTATTACTAGATGGAATCGGCGGTCGCTGTGTTGGAATACAGAATAACAAGCTTGTTAATCATGATATACTTGAAATTCTTGACCAAAAGCATATGCTCGATCAAAATATGTATAGATTATCTGAAGAGTTGTCAATTTAAATTTAAATAGACTTTTGTTTTATTATTTTACGGGAGGAAAAAACCAATGCGGAAAACAAAAATAGTTTGTACAATTGGACCTGCGAGTGAATCGTATGAGAAATTATCAGAATTGATGGAAGCAGGCATGAACGTTGCACGTTTAAACTTTTCACACGGTGATTTTGAGGAGCACGGTAATCGAATTGAAAATATTCGTAAAGCTGCTGCAAAATTAAATAAAAATGTAGCGATTTTATTAGATACGAAAGGACCTGAAATTCGTACACATACAATGAAAGATGGTGCGATTGAGTTAGAAGCAGGATCAGAAGTTATCGTATCAATGAAAGAAGTTATCGGTACAACTGAAAAATTCTCAATTACTTATGAAGGTCTAATTGATGATGTACATATCGGATCAACAATTTTACTTGATGACGGATTAATCGGTTTAGAAGTAATTGGTGTTGATCATGCAAATAGTGAAATTAAAACTAAAATTTTAAACAGCGGTACATTAAAGAATAAAAAAGGTGTTAACGTTCCTGGTGTTAGTGTAAAACTTCCTGGTATTACAGAAAAAGATGCACAAGATATCGTTTTTGGTATTAAACAGGATGTTGACTTCATTGCTGCTTCATTCGTACGCCGCGCATCAGATGTTTTAGAAATCCGTGAGCTGCTTGAAGAGCATGGAGCGGGCCAAATTCAAATCATTCCTAAGATTGAAAACCAAGAGGGCGTTGACAACATCAATGAGATTTTAGAAGTTTCAGACGGATTAATGGTTGCGCGTGGTGACTTAGGGGTAGAAATTCCTGCAGAAGAAGTTCCACTTGTTCAAAAGGAATTAATTAGAAAATGTAATGAACTTGGCAAACCAGTTATTACAGCAACACAAATGCTTGACAGCATGCAAAGAAATCCAAGACCTACTCGTGCAGAAGCAAGTGATGTAGCGAATGCTATCTTTGATGGAACAGATGCAATTATGCTTTCTGGGGAAACAGCTGCAGGTAATTATCCTGTAGAAGCAGTTCAAACAATGAATAATATTGCTGCAAGAGCAGAGCAGGCATTAGATTTCAAACGTATTTTATCTAAGCAAAGTGAGCAGGCTGGCAAGACAATTACAGATGCGATTGGTCAATCTGTTGCACATACTGCACTAAACTTAGGAGTAGCAGCTATCGTTACACCAACAGAGAGTGGTCATACAGCAAGAATGATTTCAAAATATCGTACGAAATCACCGATTGTTGCTGTTACTTCTTCTGAGTCTGTATCTCGTAAATTAGCATTAGTTTGGGGAGTATACCCTCGTAATGGCCAAAGAGCGAATTCAACAGATGAAATGGTTGAACAAGCAGTTCAAGAAGCAATTAATAGCGGTGTAGTAAAACATGGTGATCTTGTCGTTATCACAGCTGGTGTACCTGTTAATGAATCAGGAACAACAAATATGATGAAAGTCCATGTTATCGGTGATGTAATAGCAAAAGGCCAAGGTATCGGTCAAAAAACAGCATATGGTAAAGTTGTTGTTGCCAGCAATGGAACAGATGCTGCTGAGAAAATGACTGAGGGAGCAATCCTTGTAGCTCAAAGCACAGATCGTGATATGATTAGCTCACTTGAAAAAGCTGCAGCTCTTATTACAGAAGAGGGTGGTTTAACAAGCCATGCAGCAGTTGTTGGACTAAGCTTAGGTATTCCTGTTATCGTCGGTGTAGACGGAGCAACAGCGATCTTAAAAGATGGTCAAGAAATCACAGTTGATTCAGTACGCGGTGTCGTATATAACGGACATGCAAGTGTACTTTAATTAATTACTTGAGAAGGGTTCTCCCTTCTCTTTTTTTCATTGTTAAAATATAATGATAGAACAGACTAACTTTCAAAAGAGGTGAAGTTATTGCGTCTTCTCATCTTCCTTATTATTGTTGTACCTGCTGCAGAAATTAGTGTTCTTCTTTTATCGGGTAAAACAATTGGTTTCATTCCGACAATATCCTTCATTATTTTAACCGGTGTAATTGGTGCATGGCTTGCCAAAAGACAAGGACTTCAAGCGATTAAAAGAGTACAGGAGCAAATAAGCTACGGTGAACCTCCGGGTGATGCACTGCTTGATGGATTATGTGTTTTAGCGGGTGGTATTTTCTTATTAGCCCCAGGGTTTATTACAGATTTCACTGGATTTTTCCTTCTTATACCAGCAGGAAGGAATATAGTAAAACCGCTGCTGCTAAAAATTATTCGTAAAATGATTGATCGTAATCAAATAACAATATACAGGTGAAATTAGGAAATTTGTTTAGTTGTTAAAGTTATTGAGAAATAGACAAATTCTTACAGTCTATAAGTTTTTGTGAATAAAAATGCAATTTTTTATGCATATAAGGATTTTTGTCATATAATCTTTATTTTAAAAATTAAAGATAAATTAACTAATTTTTGGGTGCTAATGGAATTTTGGAGAACATTAATAAAATTGGCCTATATGTTTAATAAAGAATTAGTATTTTAGGTTTATATAATGAGCAAAAAAAGACTGGAATCAGTCTTTTTTGTTTATAATAAAAATCCATATATCTTGATATATACCGGCCTGATGAAGTGTTTTTAAAATGACAAGGACAACTGGTCCAGCAATTAGACCGAGGAATCCGATCAATTGAAAGCCAATAAACAGTGAAATGAGGGTTGCAAGCGGGTCAAGTCCAATACTCGATGATAAAACTTTCGGTTCTATTATTTGTCGGGATACTAATACGACTATATAGAGTACACCAACACCTATTGCGAGAGGAACATTGTCGCTTAATGCTAAATAAATAATCCATGGAACGAATATTAAGCCGGTTCCTAAGTATGGAAGCAGGTCAATTAATCCGATTAATAAGGCAATCGTAATGGCATACTCTACACGTAAAATAAGAAGCCCTGTTAAAACGATTATTGTCGTAATTGAAATTAATGTAGCTTGAGCACGAATGAACCCGATTAAAGCCTTTTTTAGCTCATCAAAAACTGTTTTACCACTGAGTTTTGCTTTTTGAGGTAAAATCGCAGTAAGCATTTCTTTTAATTTATACCAGTCCTTACTAATGAAAAACGTAGCAAGCAATGAAAAAACAAAAACTGTCGCTGCATTAGGAAGCCAGCTAATCATCAAGGGGATATTTTCTAAGAAATGTTTAATAAAATTGCCTACACTTGATGCAATTGTTTCGCCTACACTTTGAATATAGGAAATGAATGACTCTTGCTGGCTTGCACCGAGATCATTGAATATGGCGGTTAATTGATTATAAAGCGGAATAATCTGATTTACGAAAAATATTTCGAGATATACAATGAGTTTTTCAAAATGATTCGGGACAACTTTAGCTAGATAAGTCGTTCCAGAAACGATTTCAACTACTAATAGAGTTAATAATCCTGCGAATAAGCAAAACAATAAAATAATTGCTAATATAACAGAGAGACCTCTTGGAATCCTGCCTTTAATACTAAAAAAGTTTACTAAAGGATTAATGAGAAAGGCGAGAGCGACTGCAATTAAAAATGGATAAATTAAACCAGATAAATAATAGATTGCACCAAGCCCGGCAGCAATTATACATATAATTAATAAAAGTCTAAGAGTACTGTAAAGATAGTGTACATTCAATCTTTCCTCCTCCTTATTTACTTTTATATAAAATTGTATTATAAGCAGGACATGTTTATGAAAAATAGTTTGAAAGGAGAATCTGCTTTGTTCAGTCAACCTTTATTTTTTCTCCTTATTTTATTAGGGATTGGTTTCATTGCGAGAAATGAATCACTCATTATCGCTGTGATCGTTTTATTGTTTATAAAAATTATTGGACTTGATTCTAAATTATTCCCGGTGCTCCAGTCTAAAGGAATTAATTGGGGTGTCACTGTTATTACGATTGCAGTTCTTGTTCCAATTGCAACAGGCGAAATTGGCTTTAAACAGTTAGGAGAAGCACTAAAATCCTACTATGCATGGATAGCAATAGGAGCAGGTATTGCTGTCGCTTTAATTGCTAAAAATGGATTAACATTGCTGGCTGAGGATCCGCATATAACGGCAGCATTAGTATTTGGCACCATTTTAGCTGTCGCTTTATTTAATGGAGTTGCAGTCGGACCATTAATAGGAGCGGGAATTGCTTATATTGTCATGCAGGTCGTTAAATTTTTCACTTGATTTTTAAAGGTAGATTATTAGAGTTTTTTACAATTAAAAACGGTAAATGAAACCAGCCTGAGAGAACCTTGATAGGAAAAGAAAGAGAAATTAATGAATAAAATTTAAATTATTTATTTTATTAAGAATGGCTTGAAAACTTAGCTGTAAACCGGACTGGCAGCAATGTTAAAAAGGTCGATTTTACTATTATTATTAAGGTTTCAAGCCTGTTAAATGTACTATATATTAAAAAAAATGCAGGTATTTTAAATTGGTATATATTATGAGAGTGACAAAGAGAAGCAAAAAAGATAAAGCGAAAAAGGTTAACATTATACAGATAATTGTTTATAATATACATAGGCTTAAATAAAATGCCTCATTTTTCTTTAAAATGGTCATAACTGATACACTCTGTTGTGGCTTTTCTTTTACTAAAAAATGTAAGCATTTTCTTTTTTTATGGAAAAAGAGACATATCCTTGATATAAAAAAGGAAAGGCTCTCTTACAAATAAAAAGAGAAATATTTGCATTTAGGCAATTGCACGGGCATATAAAAGTTCAAAGGCAATTAATAGGAAGACAGTTTTTTTGAACTTCTAAAGAATATGGGGAAACTCTAATGAAGGAGATGTTATTATGACAGCAACACGTGGTCTTGAAGGGATAGTAGCTACTACATCATCTGTAAGCTCAATCATTGACGATACACTTACATATGTTGGGTATAGCATTGATGACTTAGCGGAAAATGCTAGTTTCGAAGAAGTGGTTTATTTGCTATGGCATCGAAAGCTACCTACATCCGAACAATTAGACGAAATTCGAAAGCAACTTTCAGAAAATGCAAAAATTCCACAACAGGTAGTAGACCACTTTAAATCCTATCCTATTGAAAAAGTACATCCAATGGCTGCACTTAGAACAGCAGTCTCTTTACTAGGTTTATTTGATGAAGAAGCGGATGTAATGGATCCTCAAGCTAATTACAGAAAGGCAATTCGCTTACAAGCACAGCTACCTACAGTAGTCGCAGCATTTGCTAGAGTTCGCAAAGGGTTAGAGCCAATCGAACCGAGAACAGATTTAGCAATTGCTGAAAACTTCCTTTATATGTTATCAGGTGAAGAGCCTAGTGACATTGCGGTTGAAGCTTTTAATAAGGCACTTGTACTACATGCAGATCATGAGTTAAACGCCTCTACTTTTACTGCTAGAGTATGTGTCGCAACACTTTCTGATGTTTATTCAGGTATTACAGCTGCAATCGGAGCGCTTAAAGGTCCATTACATGGCGGCGCAAACGAAGCTGTTATGAAAATGCTTAATGAAATAGGCGATATTCAGAACGTAGAGAGCTATGTGAAGGATAAATTTGATCGTAAAGAAAAAATTATGGGCTTTGGACACCGTGTTTATAGAAAAGGTGACCCAAGAGCAAAACATTTACGAACAATGTCTGAGAAGCTTACAAGTATAACTGGTGATTCAAAATTGTATGAGATGTCATTAAAAATTGAAGAGCTCGTGACATCTAAAAAGCCATTACCGCCAAATGTAGACTTCTACTCAGCTTCTGTTTATCACAGCTTAGGTATCGACCATGATCTATTCACACCAATTTTTGCAATGAGCCGTGTGTCTGGCTGGTTAGCGCATATTCTTGAACAATACGATAATAATCGACTTATCCGTCCTCGTGCTGACTATACTGGTGCAGTTAATCAAGTATACGTGCCGATTGAAAAGCGCGTTTAAATATATAGGGGCTGTAGCATTCAGTAGATAAAGATGCTTTAAGCAGCCCCATATGAAAGTAATTGCTATTTTATTACATAACATATTTTGAATATGAAAAACTATAGGAAAAGCCTGCAATTTTAATTTAAAGCTTTTATACTATATACTAGTAAAGTGTTATAAATTTTAGAATTTGAATACATATTAGGGAGGTCTTTTTTGTGACAAAAGGTGAAAAAATTACAGTAACAAATGGTGTACTAAACGTACCAAACAATCCAGTTATTCCATTTATCGAAGGTGACGGTACTGGTCCAGATATCTGGGCAGCTGCATCACGTGTTTTAGAAGCTTCTGTTGAAAAAGCTTATAATGGTGAAAAGGAAATTGTTTGGAAAGAAGTTTTAGCAGGAGAGAAAGCTTTTAACCAAACAGGTGAATGGCTGCCAAATGAAACTTTAGATTCTATCCGTGAATATTTCATCGCAATTAAAGGACCGTTAACTACTCCAATCGGCGGAGGAATCCGTTCATTAAACGTTGCTTTACGTCAAGAACTTGATCTATTCACTTGCTTGCGTCCGGTTCGTTATTTCACAGGAGTTCCGTCTCCAGTTAAACGACCAGAAGATACTGATATGGTAATTTTCCGTGAAAATACAGAAGATATTTATGCTGGTATTGAATATGCAAAAGGATCTGAAGAAGTAGAGAAATTAATTAATTTCTTAAAAACTGAATTAGGTGTTAATAAAATTCGTTTCCCTGAAACATCTGGAATCGGTATTAAGCCTGTTTCTGAAGAAGGAACACAGCGTTTAGTTCGTTCTGCAATTAATTATGCAATCGAAAACAACCGTAAATCTGTAACACTTGTTCATAAAGGAAACATTATGAAATTTACAGAAGGCGCGTTTAAAAACTGGGGATATGAATTAGCTGAAAAAGAATTTGGCGATAAAGTATTTACATGGGCAGAATACGACCGAATTGCAGAAGCTGAAGGCAAAGATGCTGCAAATAAGGCACAAGAGACAGCCGAAGCTGCTGGTAAAATTATTATTAAAGATGCAATTGCAGATATTTTCTTACAACAAATTCTTACACGTCCGCGTGAATTCGATGTTGTTGCAACGATGAATTTAAATGGAGACTATATCTCTGATGCTTTAGCAGCTCAAGTTGGTGGAATTGGTATTGCACCAGGGGCTAATATTAACTATGAATCAGGACATGCGATTTTCGAAGCTACTCATGGAACAGCTCCTAAATATGCTGGACTTGATAAAGTAAATCCATCATCTGTTATCCTTTCAGGTGTACTTATGCTTGAACATTTAGGCTGGACAGAAGCTGCGAATCTTATCATTGATTCAATGGAGAAAACAATTGCTTCAAAAGTTGTAACATATGACTTTGCTCGTTTAATGAACGGAGCAACAGAAGTAAAATGTTCTGAATTTGCTAATGAATTAATCAAAAACATGGATTAATAAGTGTAAAACTTTAAGCAATCGGCTGTAAACCGATTGCTTAAAGTCTTAAAAAGATTAGAATAGATAAAATGGTAAAGGGGCTGTTACTATGGCAATTAAACGTAAAAAGGTATCGGTAATCGGTGGAGGATTCACAGGTGCAACAACTGCATTTTTAGTAGCACAAAAGGAGCTTGGCGATGTTGTGCTAGTTGATATTCCTCAAATGGATAACCCGACAAAAGGGAAGGCACTTGATATGTTAGAAGCGAGTCCAGTTCAAGGATTTGATGCTAATGTAACAGGTACTTCAAATTATGAAGATACTGCAGGATCTGACATTGTCATTATTACTGCTGGGATTGCAAGAAAACCTGGAATGAGCCGTGATGATCTTGTGGCAACAAACGCAAAAATTATGGCAAGTGTTACAAAAGAAATCGTTAAATATTCACCAGACTGTACGATTATTGTTTTAACAAACCCAGTTGATGCAATGACATATACAGTATATAAAGAATCCGGATTCCCGAAAAACCGTGTAATCGGTCAATCAGGTGTGCTTGATACAGCAAGATTCCGTACATTTGTAGCACAGGAGCTTAATGTATCAGTAAAAGATGTAACAGGGTTCGTTTTAGGTGGACACGGTGATGATATGGTACCGCTTGTTAGATATTCATATGCTGGCGGAATTCCGCTTGAAACATTAATTCCAAAAGACCGCTTAGATGCAATCGTTGAAAGAACTCGTAAAGGCGGCGGGGAAATCGTTAATTTATTAGGAAACGGCAGTGCATACTATGCACCTGCAGCGTCTTTAGTTGAAATGGCAGAGGCTATTTTAAAAGACCAGCGCCGAGTATTAGCAACAATTGCATATCTTGAAGGCGAATATGGTTTTGATGGAATATACTTAGGTGTACCGACTATTTTAGGTGGAAACGGTATCGAGAAAATTATTGAGTTAGACTTAACTGATGAAGAAAAAGCAGCACTTAATGTATCTGCTGAATCAGTTAAAGCTGTAATGAAAGTATTATCTTAATAGAAAATGAAAGAAAGTTGGGGTTACCCAATTTTCTTTTCGTTTATTTTGAATTAATAAATCTTTTATTTCAACAATTGAAATCGCTTACAAATTGAACGGGGTGATTTGGAATGCTTGTAGGAAAAAAGAGAAAAATAGGACGGCGTTTTGAAGAAATTGAAATAGGAGAAAAATTAATACTTACTGAGAAGATGGAAGATAAAGATTTACTGCTTTATTTAGGTTTAACAAATGATTCAAATCCTTTATATATTCAGCATGACTATGTATCACAAACTCCATATGAAAAGCCGCTCGTGCCAAATATTATGCTAACGGGAATTATTACTTCGGCAGTTTCGAAATATTTACCAGGTCCAGGAAGTTATATTACAAAACAAAATTTATCTTTTTTAATGCCAGTTTATCATTACAGTATGATCCAGTTCTTTTTTGAAGTTATAAAAAGAGAGGAAGGAAAGAAAGAAGTTATTGTCGATGTAAAGGCATTGGATGAAGAAGAAAATATAGTCATTCAAGGAGAAATTACTGTACGGC
This sequence comes from Metabacillus fastidiosus NBRC 101226, assembly GCF_001591625.1. Lineage (GTDB taxonomy): Bacteria > Bacillota > Bacilli > Bacillales > Bacillaceae > Metabacillus > Metabacillus fastidiosus. The sequence goes on along the minus strand of NZ_BCVG01000065.1, from coordinate 457 downwards.
CACCGTATCAATTACAAGCTATCGATGATAATGTTTTAGAAAACTTCTAAATTATATAAGTGCAAATTAATATTGCAACACATATGGTCGATGAAATTTTTCTAATCTATTGTGTCAGTTTGCTAATATTGAGAATTTTGCTAATATACAAATGTCTGATTTTTCAAAATATACTTATATAACATGGTACCAGTTTGTTAAATAAGTATAAGACTAGAAAAATCAGACATTTTAATTTCACTTTTCCCTCATCATTAGATAGAATAGGAATGTATATAAATATATGAAAATTCGACAAATTTTATGTATCTAAGCTAAATAATTTCGTTAATTTTAGCTTATTTAAAATGAGCCGAAATCCATGCTACAATAGTTTTGCTTACAAAGAAAGATAGAAACCAGATAGTGTATGTTTAAAAAGTACATTTGTATTTATCCCGGCCTTAACGAGCAGTAA
>NZ_BCVG01000064.1 GCF_001591625.1 Metabacillus fastidiosus NBRC 101226 | reverse complement strand
TCCAAAGCATGTTTGAATTATATTCTTCATCCGCTCTTTATTTTCAGCAAACTGCCTGTGGCGGTGACCATTACTTCCGGACGGATGCGGAAAACCGCTCAGGATAGACTGAGATGGAATATAATGATTCTCTATTAAAAAGTTTAATACATTTGATACATTTACTCCTAAAGGAATGATCAGCGGCTTGTTTAACCTATTTATCTCTGGAACAAAGTTTTCAACTATATACTTCTTAAGCAAATCTGTTTTTAAAATATTCGGTCTTGATCCATTAAAATTTTTCCCGTCATAAAAAACGGGATAAGAAATCATAGAGGCAGTATGAACAAGGTCGTTTGCCTTATCAAAAAACTCCTTTGTCGATGGCAATCCTAAATAGGTATGTAATTGCAGTTCATCCAGCATTGCAATAAGATTTTTCCTCATCGTTCCTTCAAAGCTTGAATTTTTCTTTACCTCATGTAACATTTCTTCTTCATCTGCTAATTGATCCTTTACACTTAATATCGTAGAAAAAGACTTTTTCATTTGATGCAAACCAGGTGTAATACCGATAATCGCTATTTTTGCATGCTCATTTATGTAATCAAAAGGAGCATAGTAAATTTCTATTTTCCTCTTCTCATCTTTATCAAGCAGAAATTGGTCATTTATAAGATCTGCTTCCTGGAGAGGAGACGGCAAAGAAAATAGTCTGTTTTTATATAAGTGAAATTTTGAATGTAATACTATTCCCATAAAAATTTAGTCTCCTTCTCTTATTACGTAAGGATATACTTATAGCTATTGTGCTCCTTGTTTACCAGCGGCTATTAACTTAGATCTTAATTCATCCAGAACCGCTTTTCTTTCTTCAACACCCTCATTTTCTCCATCTTCCGCCCAAAGCTCTAAATCTGCGCCTTCATCAATCACTTCAATAGTTTTTACCCGTACTTCTTCCTGAAGAATATTCCTTTCCAGCTGAGCAGCTGCAAGCCCGGTAAATACCCATGAGATGACTTCTAAATCATCTTCATCAAACTCTTCTAAATAATCATGTAACACTTCCTTCGTTGCTTCTTCGACAGATAAACCGTCTTCTAATAATTCATAGAAATCATCTCGAACATCACAAGTCGTATCATTATCAAATATTCCAGTTCCCCAGGCACCCATTTTATCAGCACTCCATTTCCTTATTAAATTACTTTTTCTTGTCTCTTGCATGCATTATAAAGATCTGCTGAAATTTCCTCAGTGTTTGAATAAGGTTCTTCTATTTCTAATAATCTTTTTAATAGATGAACAGTTTCTCTTTCTAAAGAAAGTTCTTCTGTCCATGGAAGAGCTTTTTTATTTTTGGAAGTGTATGTCGTATAAAGCAAATATAAAAGAATTTCCCCTAAGTCATAATAGTCCTGCTGCTTCATCTTCACATTATCGTTCTGATGGACCAGATCTCCCTGCTTGGACAAACCGAAATCGATTAGAAAAAGCTGCTTATTTTTCATTAAAATATTTGGAATACGCAAGTCTTGATGGTAAATATCTTTTTGATGGAGATAATCGACTAATTCCAGTAAGTCAGCAAGAAGGAACAAAGCTTCTTTCTCATTAAATGTTTTTTTATGAAAGAAAATCTCATCTTCTAGATTATCCCCTTCAATCAAACTCATGACATAAAATAAATACCCATTCTCTGAGAAATTATCATATAATATCGGCATATTTTCATGATGTAATGTATGTAAGATAGAAGTTTCATTTTGAAACAATGCTATCTCTTTTTTACTGCGGCGCTTGCTCGGCCGAAGCTGTTTCAATACTTTCTTCTCTTTTGTTTTCATATCCCGGCATTGATAAACAATACCATAGCTTCCCATCCCTATTACCTTTAAAATCTCGTAGCGCCCGCTTAAAACAGTTCCTTCTTTCATAGGTATATCTACGAAAAACTGATAGATTTTCCGAAAAAAACGAAAAATAGATATTGTTCTCACCCCTTATATGCCAGTTTCATTATAACTCAATCTGTTTAATTACCTTTGCAGGATTGCCCCCAACTACAACATTATCCTGTACATCCTTCGTTACGACCGCTCCTGACGCAATGACGACATTATTACCTATATTTACACCCGGATTAATAACAGCTCTTCCGCCAATCCAGACATTATTTCCGATTGTAACCGGTTTTCCATACTCCAATCCGGAATTTCGTTCAAACGGATTTAGCGGATGTGTCGCTGTATAAATATGTACTCCCGGAGCAAGAAAACAATTATCTCCTATTTTCACCGTGCATACATCCAAAATAACACAATCAAAGTTTGCATAAAAATTTTCTCCGGCAAAAATATTATAGCCGTAATCACATCTGAAATTAGGTTCGATAAACAGGCTTTCTCCGGTAGATCCGAAAAACTCTTTTAACAGTTTAGTACGTTTATCTATTTCATTCTCTAATGTTTGATTGTATACTCTAGTCTGATATCTTGCCTTTTGGCGGTCTCTTACTAATTCAGGATCTGCAGCATTGTACATTTCTCCGGCTAGCATTTTCTCTTTTTCTGTTTTCATCGTTTCATCCCCTTAATTAAAATATATTATTATTTCATATAACCCTTTATAAAGTGAATCTTCAATAAATGAGAGTTTTTCTCATTCCCAGTCATTCTTAGATGAACTAATCGGACCTTTACGGGTAGTTAATTCCCCACCGCCTTCACTAAAATCTTCAGGTGAGAGTCATACTTCCCGTTAAGTGTGGGATAACACTTAAAAATTAAGTAATGCTTATATATTAATAAGTCTGCTATAATATTTTAGAACTTTTTGAATTGACTATCTTTCATGTTGGAGTGGAATAATGAATCCGGACATTTTTCATTATATTGTTATTATTTCCATATCAGGTGTTTTATCGATTCTTCTAGCGATATACGCATTTGTGAAAAGAAAAGTATTTTCTAATAGTAACGTGTTTATTTTAATATCTTGCTTTTCAGCCATCTATATATTTGGACATGCTTTTGAACTGGCAGGCAACAATTTAGCAGAAATCAAGATTTGGTTAAAATTTCAATACTTCGGGCTGCCTTTTATAGCACCAACTTGTTTAATATTAATTTTACAGTATACGGGATTACATAGATTTTTAAAACGTAAAATCATTACAAGTTTGTACATCATCCCAATTATTACTTGTTTGATGAGCTTGACGAATGATTTCCACCATTTATTTTATCAGTCCGTTTATTTGCGTCCAAATGAAAAAACACCGTTAGTCGATATGATTGTCGGTCCTTTGTATATTGTTCACGGCAGCTATACATTTGGATGTCTTTTATTTGGTACTTGTATTTTAATATGGTATTGGAAACGGGTAAAGGCAGTTTATTGGAAACAGGTCATGACTTTAATATTAGGTCAGATTATTCCAATGGCTGCTTCCTTCCTTTATCCAATCGGGGTCTCTCCTTACGGAATGGATCCAGTCCCAATCGTCATGTGTTTTACTTCTGCATTATATCTTTGGGCAATCATTTCAACAAAGCTTTTTATGATAGCTCCGATAGCAAGGGACCGTATATTTGAAAGTATGCGGGACGGTGTCCTTATTGTCGATATTTCAAATCGGCTTGTTGATTACAATGAAGCAGCAGAGAAAATGATTCCAACTCTCCTTTCCTCTTCTATTGGCAAGAACATTTATGATATTTGGAAAATGGAAGAAGACATCTCTGAGGAACAACAGAAATTTGAATGGATGAATAGAAAAAACAATAAATACTATTACATTCATGTAACAGAGGTCTTTAATAATAAAAAAATAGCGGTAGGAAAGACAATTGTTTTAAGTGATGTCACAGAACAAAAAGTTCTTGAGGCTCAGCTGAAACAGCTTGCATATACCGATGGCTTAACAAAGATTTATAATCGGACGTACTTTATGAAAAGAAGCCAAGAGCAGCTGGAACAAGCAATTCAATTGAACAAATCTTTATCTCTTTTTCTTTTCGATATTGATTTTTTCAAAAAAATTAATGACCATTACGGACATCATGCCGGCGATGCCGCCATTTGCCATGTTGTGGAATTATGTAAAAAGAGCCTTCAGCCAGAATATATTTTCGGTCGATATGGAGGCGAAGAATTTGTTGTTTGTTTGCCTGATACAAATATTCTTGAAGCAGGGAAAATAGCAGAGAAAATCCGGGCAGAAATTGCAAAAACTCCCCTCCATCTAAACGAAAAATTTATCACCATTACGGCAAGTTTCGGAGTTACTGAAATAAGAGAAAACAGCAATACACTCCATATACTTTTAGAACAGGCTGATAAGGCATTATATATCTCTAAAGAAAACAGCCGAAACTCCGTTCATTTAGCAATAAACGATTCTTTCATTATTCCGGTGGAATGACGAAAATATAATGATTGATTTTTATTAAATCTATAAGAACGGCATCTATACAGGTCCAGCAAAATTCTAAACTATACTTTAATACGTTTTTTTGGAGCTGGACTTATATACATCTGTCGGCCATGAATTTTCTTACACTATGTTATCAGTAATATGTTCCAATCTCTTTGAATCATTTTACGGATAACGAGCTGTTTCATAAAGAAGGTTTAAATTTACATATTTATTAAAATTTTATTAAAGATTGGAATATTTTCATTTTCTATAAGGTTACTATGTTAAAATAAACAAAACAAACTCCCAAAATGGAAAGGAGCCACTATATGTTTAAAAAGATAATAAAGCAAATTCAAAAGATGTCCCAAGGAAGCAGTGAAAGAAGACATAGTCATTACCGCCGAGGCAGCAGCAGTGAAAGAAGAGGTAGACATTATTACAGAAACAGCAGTAGCAGCAGCGGCCGTTATAAGCGCTATCCAACGGGCGGAAGCAACCGCTATAAACGGAAATCCAGAAGCAGCAGCTAATCTCTTTGTAAGCGTAAACATATAGGCCATTTCAGGAGGCTGTTTTTTTGGACATCCTCCTATTTATCTTCTTTATTCACATGAAAGGTCATTAAACCTTTAAAATCTTCTTCTAATTCTTTTTCAATTTCTTCATTGCTCACCTTATCTATTTCCTCCTCTTTCACACCAAGATGCTTTGATATTAATTTTAATTGATACTTAATAGACGAGAGGCTGAAAATAACATAGAAAATAAATAATCCCCCTAATATATACAACAAAACCATTAAGATTCCCCCTTTATTCCTGCCATTCTTACTACACTTAATTATATTCCCAAAGAAGACGCTTCATCACACTGTTATCAGTACGGAGTTCCATTAAATCAAACCTTATAGATAAATGATAAAATAAGGAGATTTTAAGAGGAAAACATGGATGATATTGGCTTTCATTTCATTTGTTTTCGTTTTCATGGACGTTTTACAGCTTTGTCAATAGGATTAAAATAGGAGATAATGAGACTATCAAATGACGGAAGGTGATTTATAAAATGGGAAAATTTCTAAAAGAAGATGCGATAAATTTATCAGTTTATTTTACAGGCGGGATAAACAGTGAAAAGCAAAAACAAGTAAAAAACACACAAGACTTTGATATTTCCAGTGCATTTTTAACAGCTTATAAGAAGTAATACATAAGGAATAAAGTATATACTTCCTTCTCATTTCCCTCAACAACTATTTCCCCAAGTTTTTCATCTTTCAACACTTAATATATATTTGCTAGGCAACGATCATGTTGCCTAGCTTTTTTTAAAATTCCTTTGTGGAAAATGGTAAAAACAGTTTAACCCCTCTTTTATTAAAAGGGAGAAATTTCATGTCTGCAACTAAATGGCTTATATAGCCAAGTACACAGGCAGTGAAAACTCCTTCAAGCTTCAAAGATGCTTCCAATTGAAAAGCGATAATAGAAAAAAAGATTAAACCTATGACGGAATGTGTATAACTGCGATGCGCCACGAAGGAAGCAAATATAATATAAATACCTAATAAACCCAGCCAATTTTCCTTTAAGAAAAATCCGCCTATTAACACAGCGATTCCTGTAATAGTAAGCATCGTCCTTTGCTTAATAAAAGAAGCGATAATAATGACAGTGGTCCCTGCTCCAATCCCATACCATTTTTCAGGATCAAGCCCCTTAAAATAACTATAAATAATAAGTAATAGACCAATAAATTGAGTGATTTTCCGGAAAAATGTATGGGAAATCGTAATTTTATTACTTAATTTCCCATCAATATCCAAATCAGGAATTAATCCCGATACGAGACCAAGTCCAACTAAGAAAAGACTTGCTGCTGTTTCTGTCTGTAATGTCACTGCGACAGCCGCCCCTGCCGCTGCACCAATTGTCATATGTGCTGTTCCCTTCAAGTATGTCCACCCTGTTTCTATTTTTAGTTTTCTATTCATTATAGACTTCATTTTAGGAAATATGCAATCATTTGTTCCCGTTTTTACCTTCTTTGACCATTTATTTAGGATATGCCTTATAATCTTTGATAAACAGTGATTATGCTTGAAAAACAGCTATGACATTGGCTTTCATTGGAATTGTTTTCGCTTTCATGGCAAAATAGGGGCTTTGTCATGAAAGCTTTTCTGCTCCATAATAAAGATAAGAAATAACAAAAGGAGCTGAATAAAATGGGGAAAGTAATTCATTTGCATGAATACTATATTTCTGAAGCTTTTATCGGTGGATATAAAACGTTTAAACGTGATGTAAAAAAGCCAGCCTATCGAAAGAACGATCCTATCTCATTTGATATTTCTGACGCATTTTTCGAAGTTTATAAGCATTAAAACATTCCTCTAACAAACTTTCTATTACTACTCTACCGAATACTCTTCATTACTACTATTTCATTTTGCTATTTAGTAAAACAGACCACGCATTCTATTATACGTGGTCTGTTTTTATTCTACTTTTTTCTGTTAGCATTTTTATATAATACGAAAGCAAGTCCTGCAACGAATAAAACAAAGACTACTTGTGTTAGTATTGCTGAAGCGTTCAACTTCTTTATCTCCCTTCTAAAAGAAAAGCGTCCAGTTTTACTAGGACGCTCATCCCCATTACATAAACTCTGTCAGTAATTTATTAAACTCCTCTTCACTAATAGATAAATCTATTTTGGAGAGTGATTCATCGCTATAGCCATCTACCATTTCCCCATATGATTTCTGTTCCTTATTCTGATAAATTAAACCTGTAACAAGTCCGTTATGCTCCATTAATGTTTTCATAGCAACGGCCTTATTCCCGGCCTCATATCCCTCTACATCTTTCAGCTTCGTAAGGTTTTGCTTAAACCACTCGTACGTATTTACTTTATTATATGTGACACATGGACTGAACACATTTATAAATGCAAAGCCTTTATGGTTCATCCCCGCTTCAATTAATGCCGTCAAGTCTTTCAAGTCTGTTGAGAAGCTTTGTGCGACAAATGTCGCCCCAGCTGACAATGCCATTTCCATAATAGATAATGCCGATTCAATTGAGCCGTTCGGCGTACTCTTCGTTTTAAAGCCGATATCACTTCTCGGCGACGTCTGACCTTTTGTCAATCCATAGATTTGATTATCCATGACGATATATGTAATGTCCATATTACGGCGAATCGCATGGATCGTATGTCCAAGACCAATAGCGAATCCGTCACCATCCCCTCCTGATGCGATGACGGTTAAATCTTTATTTGCCATCTTCACACCTTGGGCAATCGGCAGGGATCTGCCATGAATCCCGTGAAACCCGTATGAATTAATATAACCGGAAATCCGTCCCGAACAGCCAATACCCGAAATGACCGCAAGCTGTTCCGGTTCAATTCCAATATTTGCTGCTGCCCGCTGAATCGCTGCCTGAACAGAGAAATCCCCGCAGCCTGGACACCAGTTCGGTTTTACATTGTTACGGAAATCTTTAAACGTCGCCATAAATTATAACAGCTCCTTTGCTTGCATATGGATTTCATTAGGCAGGAACGGATTACCGTCATATTTTAATATGGATGAAATTTTTCCTCTATAACCGACATTCATTTTTAATATATTTGCAAGTTGTCCAGTTGCATTATTTTCAACCACAAGCACTTTCTTCGCTTTTTCTACGATAGGCATTATTTCATCTATTGGAAACGGGTGAATGAGTCGAATTTGTGCATGATTTACTTTTATTCCCTCATTCTCTAAACGGGAAATCACTTCATCAATCGTTCCTCTCGTTGAATTAAAGCCAATAAATAAGATATCCGGATGCTCATGTACAATATTTTTATAAACCGGCATCTGTAATGGAACCGATTTTATCTTTCTTAACCTTTTATCCATCTGATCTTTTCTATTTGACGATTTTTCAGAAGGCTTACCAGTTTCATCATGCTCTACTCCTGTTACATGGTGGATACCATTTTTCATTCCTGGAAGCGGACGCGGAGAAACTCCTGATTTCGTCACTTCATACCGTTTGAAATAGCCTTTATTTTCAATTTCAGGGAGCTCGTTATCAATAAGCTTGCCTCGGCGAATATGAATCTTGCTGTAATCAAGCGGTTCGACTGTCTGTTTTCCCAGGGAAAGCTGTAAATCGGATAATAAAATAACCGGGCATTGATATTCTTCGGCAAGATTAAACGCTTCAATTGTATCATAGAAAGCTTCTTGCACAGTGCTCGGCGCAATGACGATTTTCGGAATTTCTCCATGTGTTCCGTAAATCATTGCCATTAAATCAGACTGTTCCTGCTTTGTCGGAAGACCTGTACTTGGACCGCCCCGCTGTGTATCGATGACGACAAGCGGTGTTTCTGTCATTCCTGATAAACCGATCGCTTCCATCATTAAAGACAGGCCAGGACCTGCTGATGCAGTAAACGAACGGGTACCTGCATAATTTGCACCGATTGCCATCGTACATGCGGCGATTTCGTCTTCTGTTTGGATAACTGTTCCTCCAAACTTAGGTAATTTATCAATTAAATATTCCATAATTTCAGAAGCTGGAGTAATTGGATATGCAGCCATGAAGCGGACTCCGCCAGCAAGAGCACCTAATGCAATCGCATCATTTCCAATCATAAACATTCTTTTCTTCCCATCGGCTTCATCCAAATATAAATCCGTTCGTTTATACTGGAGTTCCTCTGTTAAATATTCCGCCCCTTTTTTAATTGCCTGCATATTTTTCTCTACCATTTTTGCTCCTTTACGGCCATACGTTTCCTGTACGACTTCATGGAACAAATCTGGTTCGAGATGAAGCACTGCTGCTGTTGCACCGATTGCTACCATATTTTTCATTAATGAGGTACCAAGCTCAGCTGCTATTTCTGTAAATGGAACGGAATATAATGTGACCCCTTTTTCCTCCTCGATCACTGGCTTAAACTTGGCATCAGCAAGTACAATTCCACCTTTTCGGATTTCGTGAAAATTAACATCAATTGTTTCCTGGTCAAATGCTACTAAAATATCAAGGTCATCAGAAATAGAACGGACTTCTTTCGTACTTACACGAATTTTATTATTCGTATGACCGCCTTTAATCCGGGAAGAAAAATGACGATATCCATATAAATAATAGCCTAGCCGGTTTAAAGCGGTGGAGAATACTTCACCAGTACTTTCAATCCCTTCTCCCTGCTGTCCCCCGACTTTCCATGAAAGCTGATTGACCATCTGCTTTGCACCCCTTTTATAAAAATATTTTATATATAACAGCTTTATCCCAGCTTTAATGGGCAGTAAGACTCCCGCTTCAACATTCTAGGAATTCGAGGAAGCTAAGTGGGAGATCCACTGTCCCTAAAGATCCGAACAATAGAACATGTACTAAATTCACTACTTCAGGTGAGCTGCAGTGGAGGATGAGAAAAGACCCCCACTGATGGAAGTTTCACTTTATCAAATCTTCTTAGAAAATCTATGAAACTTAATGCCAATTATACTTATAAAAGCCAATTTAAAAGGAAATATGTTGGACAAAATTTTTATAGATTATTTTCTCCACTATTTCTTCCACATATCTCTTTTGCAAAGCATCAATTAAATCAACATAGGAACGATAATTTTCCAGTCCAATAATTGTTTCATCAATACCATCAAAGTCTGATCCTAAGCCGAGATGATTTTCTCCGCCCAGGCTTAAAACATAATCAATATGCTGCAGGAGATCGAATATTTGCGGGTGTTTACTAGATGCTGTAAAGAAAGGAACAAATGTAATACCGATCATTCCATTTTTCTTTATAAGGGCAGTTATTTGTTCATCCTTTAAGTTGCGGACATGCGGGCAAAGCTTGTAAACATTAGAATGTGAAGCGATTGGGTAGTCGGCAATTTCAATCGCTTCCCAAAAGCTTCTTTCACTCGCATGTGATAAATCTGTCCATAGCTTTTTTTCATTCAAGCGATGAATAAGCTTTCTTCCGAAGTTTGTCAGCCCGCCGTTTCTTCTTTCATGTGCACCATCTGCGACTAAATTGGCATAATTCCATGTTAAACCGACGGAGCGTACTCCTAATTCGTAGAAAATATGTAATTTATGCAAATCATCGCTGATTGCATCACAGCCTTCCAATGTTAAAACTGCTCCAATTTCATTACTGTGTAATTCATTTATTTCAGATTTCGTCTTCACTAGTTTTATATCTTTATTTTCAGCAAGCACTTTTTTATAAAATAAGCTGATTTGTTCGAGTGCAGCATCGAATCTTTTCGTAAACGGGACATCTTCTGGTACGAAAACAGCAAAGCATTGAATCTTGCCGCCGCTATCTCTTATTTGCTGTAAAGAAGCCTGCAATATGTTACTCGTATTTACGTCTATTTCAGGATTTCTCCATAATTTATAAAGCAGATCACAATGGGCATCGAAAATTACCAATTTATCTCCTCCAGTTAAAAATATAAAACAAGGACTGTCTCAAATGAATGAGACAGCCCTAAAGAAGCAAATCTATTTAACGAGGCTCAACAATCAATTTAATTGCTGTTCTCTCTTCACCATCTATTTGAATATCTGTAAATGCAGGAATACAAATCAAGTCAACACCACTCGGAGCTACGAATCCCCTTGCAATCGCTACTGCTTTCACTGCCTGGTTCAATGCTCCGGCACCGATAGCCTGGATTTCAGCGTTACCTCTTTCTCTTAACACCCCTGCTAGCGCTCCTGCTACGGAATTTGGATTTGACTTTGCTGATACTTTTAATATTTCCATTTCTAGTCCCCCTTATTTTTACAATGGTTCCTTGAGTGTTCATTAGAACAATCATTATTAGATCTGTTTAAAAAGGCTCCCCTAATTTCCCTTTTTAAACATACTTGGCTTATCATTCCATTGTTACTATATTCACTAGAAGGAGACACTATTCCTGCAAGTAATCGTTTTTTTTCATAAAATTCTAAAAACTCTCTATTATTCAAAGAAATGGTGATCTTCATTAATTAAAATACGATCAATTTTTTTCGCTAAACGGGTTTTATCGTCTATTTCAATAATAACTGCACTAAGCTGTTCTCTTCCTTGTGCAACATCATGCTTTACAGGCAGCCCTGTTAAAAATCTTTTTAAAATAAGATCACGATCCACACCTAACACACCGTCATATGGTCCTGTCATGCCGACATCTGTTATATATGCTGTTCCATTCGGTAAAATGCGGTTATCCGCCGTTTGAATATGTGTATGCGTACCAACGACAGCCGCAGCCCGGCCATCTAAATACCAGCCCATTGCCTGCTTCTCGCTTGTCGCTTCTGCATGGAAATCAACAAATATAATCGCCCCACGCTTCTCTGCCTGTTTAATAAGCTCATCTGCTTTTTTGAATGGACAGTCAGAAGGAGGTAAAAATGCTCGTCCCTGTAAATTTATAACAGCAATTTCTTTCCCATTTACCTTACTGTATATAATTCCTTTTCCAGGATTATCTTCAGGGAAATTTGCCGGTCTTATAAGCTTATCCGCTCCATCGATAAATTCAAAAATTTCACGATTTCCCCAAGTATGATTTCCCATCGTAATGACATTTGCACCAAAGTTCATAAACTCATTATATATTTTTTGTGTTATTCCTTTTCCATGTGCTGCATTTTCCCCATTGATAATAATAAAATGTGGATTGTACTTCGTCTTTAGTTTCGGTAAATATTGTTTTACCATATCTCTTCCCGGCGAACCGAATATATCTCCGATAAATAATATTTTCATGTTTAAAGCCCTCTCTGCTTAAAATTTACGTATGTACTAAGTTTTACATAATTAGAGGAAAAAAGAAAGTGGCGCATATCTGCACCACTTTACTTTGCATATTCAACTGCTCTCGTTTCCCTTATGACAGTCACTTTTATATGACCAGGGTAATCAAGTTCTTCTTCAATTCGCTTACGAATATCACGCGCTAAACGATGGGCCTTTAGATCATCAATCGTATCTGGTTTTACCATAATACGAACTTCACGGCCTGCCTGAATTGCAAATGATTTCTCTACACCTTCATACGACTCAGAAATTTCTTCTAATTTCTCCAGTCGGCGGATATAGTTCTCAAGCGTTTCACTGCGTGCACCCGGACGTGCAGCAGATAATGCATCAGCAGCAGCAACGACTACTGCGATAATGGAAGTCGGCTCCGCGTCCCCATGATGGGAAGCGATACTGTTAATAACGACTGGATGTTCTTTATACTTCGTAGCTAATTCTACACCAATCTCAACATGGCTTCCTTCCACCTCGTGGTCAATTGCTTTTCCGATATCATGAAGCAAGCCCGCCCGCTTCGCTAATGTAACATCTTCGCCTAGCTCAGCTGCCATTAAACCTGCTAAGTTCGCCACTTCTACTGAATGTTTTAAAACATTTTGACCATAGCTCGTTCTAAATTTCAAACGCCCCAGTATTTTAATTAAGTCTGGATGGAGACCATGAACACCAACTTCAAATGTTGTCTGTTCCCCAACTTCCCTAATGTATTCATCGACTTCACGACGAGATTTCTCTACCATCTCCTCGATTCTTGCCGGGTGAATTCTTCCGTCCTGTACAAGTTTATCGAGTGCAATTCTCGCTGTTTCACGACGGATAGGATCAAATCCAGATAAAATAACCGCTTCAGGCGTATCATCAATTATAAGATCAATTCCTGTCAATGTTTCTAACGTACGTATGTTACGGCCTTCACGTCCGATAATTCGGCCTTTCATCTCATCATTCGGAAGATTTACTACAGATACTGTTGTTTCCGCTACATGATCAGCAGCACAGCGTTGAATCGCGAGTGAAAGAATGTCTTTCGCTTTCTTATCAGCTTCTTCTTTTGCACGGTTTTCTGTTTCCTTAATCATTACTGCAATTTCATGACTAAGTTCATTTTCAACCTTTTCAAGAATAATCTGTTTTGCATCATCACGTGTCAGACTCGATATACGCTCAAGCTCTGTTTGCTGTTTACGCACGATCTCTTCCACTTTGCTTTCCATCTCTTCAATATGTTGTTGTCTCTCATTCAGAGAATCTTCTTTCTTCTCAAGCATGACTTCACGTTTTTCTAATGACTCATCTTTACGATCAAGATTCTCTTCCTTTTGTAATAAGCGATTTTCTTGTTTTTGGAGCTCATTTCGTCGCTCACGAACTTCCTGCTCTGCTTCCGTGCGAAGCTTGTGAATTTCATCCTTTGCTTCAAGGAGCGCTTCTTTCTTCGTCGCATCAGCATCACGCCTTGCATCTTCAAGAATTTGCGCAGCAGCATTCGTTGCGCCGGCAATTTTCGCTTCGGCAATGGATTTACGAACAAAATAGCCAACAACTGCACCGACGATTAGGCCAAGCAAAATGGAGATGATTGCTGTAAGTAGGTCCATCTTTTCACCTCCCCTTGCTATGAACTTATTTCTTGCTAGATTAAAGTGTCGGCATGTACATTGCTCAAATAATGTCATCAATATACAGCACAAAGCTTTAGTTTCACATGTTGATAAAGTCTTAAATAAATAAGTTTGTCCAAATATCAACATTATGCTTTCAAAGTGCTTTTAATCAGAATTCTACAAAAAAGTAAAATATACTACTTTATTGTAAATGTGTGAATTTTCATTGTCAAGTTCAGGAGTAAAACGTTTTTAATCATTGATAAACTTTTTTAACATAACTTCTCTTTTCTCTTATAAAAAGACAAATTTCTGCAATAAATGATACAGTTCAGTAGTTTTCTATCATGCTGAATCTCATTTTCAAAAAACTTATAAAAAAAAATGAGGCAAGCGCCTCATTTTATTCTTCATCAAGTAAATTAAATTCATCCTGATCTTCTTCTTCTTTTGGTGCAATAACATCTTCATCTAATCCGTAATGCTGACGGAGTTTCTCATGGATTTCTGCACGGATTGCAGGGTTTTCTTTTAAAAATTGCTTCGCATTTTCACGGCCTTGACCAAGACGTTCTTCATTGTATGCATACCATGCACCGCTTTTTTGAACGATATCAACTTCAGATCCTAAGTCAATAATTTCGCCCTCTTTTGAAATCCCTTCTCCATACATAATATCAACTTCTGCCACTTTAAATGGTGGAGCTACTTTATTTTTTACTACTTTAATTTTTGTTTTATTACCAACCATTTCATTGCCTTGTTTTAAAGTTTCAGCACGGCGCACTTCCAGACGAACGGAGGAGTAGAATTTTAACGCACGGCCGCCGGGAGTTGTTTCAGGATTTCCGAACATAACCCCAATTTTTTCCCTGATCTGATTAATAAAGATAGCAATTGTTTTTGATTTATTGACCGCACCAGAAAGCTTTCTTAATGCCTGTGACATTAAACGCGCCTGAAGTCCGACATGGGAATCACCCATCTCTCCTTCAATCTCAGCTTTTGGAACTAATGCCGCAACAGAGTCAATAACTAAAATATCAACTGCACCGCTTCTTACAAGCGCCTCAGCGATCTCGAGCGCCTGCTCACCAGTATCCGGCTGAGAAAGAAGCAGCTCGTCAATATTAACTCCAAGCTTTTGTGCATATACAGGATCAAGCGCATGCTCAGCATCGATAAATGCAGCTTGTCCGCCCTGCTGCTGTACTTCTGCAATTGCGTGTAGTGCTACCGTTGTTTTACCAGAGCTCTCTGGTCCATATATTTCAATTATTCTGCCTCGTGGATATCCACCTACTCCAAGTGCTGTATCAAGAGCTAGTGATCCACTAGGAGATATAGATATTTTACGATCAGTTTGTTCTCCTAGTTTCATAATAGAACCTTTACCAAACTGTTTCTCTATTTGTTTTAACGCCATTTCTAAAGCGGCTTGACGATCACTCAAAATGATTCCTCCTTTTATTTCACTACTAATACTATACCTTTTTTTTAATCTTTTGCCAAGCAAAAAACGAACATTTATTCGATATTTTTATTTCCAGTTATCATAAAAAATTCAAGTTTAATAAATTGACATAATGATAGTTTGAAACGTATTGTATCGTTGCCCTTCCTATAATTTATAAAGGAGAAAAGAGAGGAAATTTCAATAAAAATATTTTTAAAACAAGATGATAGCAAATAGAACATTATAAAAACAGATGAGTTTAGTACCCACTGTGTCAGTATAAGGAGTAGATTAAAAGTAAATAAAGACATGTACTCAGGTATGATAATGAAACTTTCATTTATATCACCGAAACTCTATTAAAAAAACTTGGAATATCGCAATACGACAATTCCAAGTTTTTGTTATTTATTATTTAAGCATTTGCATAATATAGTGACAGCCGAATTTCACTGTTCGTGTCCGGACAGCGTTTCTGCTGCCTGCCCAGTTGATTTCTTGCACTTCTGTTTCACGATCTGCCATTGAGATTCCGATGAACACTGTTCCGACCGGGTGGCGTTCAAGACTGTCAGGTCCAGCGACTCCTGTGAAGCTTATGCCGATATCGCTTCCTGTAATCTTTCTAATGTTATCTGCCATTTCAGTCGCACAAGCTGCGCTTACAGCACCTTCATTTTCTAATGTTTCAGATGATACCTTTAGCAGCTGCTCTTTTACTTCATTCGTATAGCATATAATGCTTCCTTTAAAAATTTGGGACGCACCTTCTATCGCTGTTAATTGCTCAGAGAAAAGGCCTCCTGTTAAACTTTCAGCAGCAGCTATCGTTAAGTTTTTCTCATGAAGAAGCTTTTTCAATTCACCCATGATTGTCGTTTGCTCATAGCCATAGCAGTATTCACCAACACGGGCATTAATTTTTTCTTCCATTTCATCGAGCAGCTTTATCGCAGCAGCCTCATCTTTATGCTTCGCAGTTAAACGGAGTGTTACTTCATCATTTGAAGCAAGAGGTGCTATCGTCGGGTTTGTCTGTGCATCAATGATATCTTCAATATCTGTTTCGAGCTTTGATTCACCGATACCAAAATAACGAAGTACTCTTGAAATAATTTTATCCTGAATACCTAGTTTATTAATTAAAAATTGTTGTCCGTAGTTTGTAAACATCGGTTTCATTTCGCTCGGTGGCCCCGGAAGCAGCATATAAAAACGGCCGTCTACTTCCACTCCCATTCCAGGCGCCATCCCTGTTTCATTTCTTAATACTTCTGCATCCTCTAAAACGATTGCCTGTTTTTTATTATTTTCTGACATAACCCGCTTTGTCTTATCAAAGAAATCTTGGATATTCGCCAATGCTTCCTCATTCGTTACGAGTTTTTTTCCTAATACATCTGCGATTGTTTCCTTTGTTAAATCATCTTTTGTCGGTCCAAGCCCGCCTGTAAAAATAATAATATTCGCACGTTCCTGCGCAGTTTTGATTGCCTGCTTCAATCTTTCTGCGTTATCACCGACAACTGTGTGATAATAAACATTAATTCCGATTTCTGCTAACTGCTTTGACAGAAACTGAGCATTGCTATTTACAATTTGTCCTAATAGTAGTTCTGAGCCAACCGCAATAATTTCTGTTTTTGCTTCCAAGATGAATCCCCCAACCTATTTAGAATTAAGAAAAACCTGTTTGTTTTTGGCGAAATAATCCCAGCCTGAATACACAGTGAAAAACGCTGCAATCCAAAGTGCAATCGTCCCAAAAGGAATAGACAAGAGCTCAAAAGGAAGATTGTGTAACAGCAAAGCCGATACCGCAATAATCTGTGCCCATGTTTTAATTTTACCGAGCATATTCGCTGCTACTACTTCACCAGTTCCAGCTAACACCAGTCTTAATCCTGTAACTGCAAATTCACGGCTAATAATAAGAATAACAATCCAAGCCGGTGCAAAACCTAATTGCACTAAAATAATAAGTGCTGCAGAAACGAGCAATTTATCTGCAAGCGGATCTAAAAACTTACCTAGATCTGTTACAAGATTTAATTTTCTTGCGTAGTAACCATCGATCCAGTCTGTCGTTGAAGCGATGATAAATAGTAATGCACCGACAAAATGTGTAACTGGTATTGTTTCTTTTCCCAAATTAAGCTCTCCCCAATCAAATGGCGCTAACATAATAACCATGAAAATTGGAATGAGTAAAATTCGGGAAACAGTAATTTTATTAGGTAAATTCATAGTTTCCTCCATCTGCATTCATATTTAAATTGACGAGAAGAAAGTCATCACTGATGATGACTTTACTCTTTTTTATGGATAATATTAATATTTTGAGTTGTCACTTTTGTCGGATCAAGCTCATATTTTAATACTTCACCATTTACTTTTATTTCTGTGTTCGGCATATAACCAATAACGATTTTTATTTCCTCTTCAGCTGAGAAATCCTGCTTTTGAGACTGGCCGCCTTCTAAGTTTGCAGAGTAGAATGTTTTCCCTTTCCCATTTTTAATGCTGATCCATGTACGTTCTTTAGAGGAAATTTCCAGCTCGAATTTATCTGTGCCGGACAGCTCATATGTCGTCGTTCTTTTCTGAGTATTTTGCACTGCGATTGATTGTGCAGGCTGTTCAGGTGCTTTTTCTTCCTCAGCTGGCTTGTCCTTTTCTGCCGTCTCTTCTGAAGCAGCATCCTCCCCTGTCACATCGTTAGCTTTTGAATAATCATTTTCCTTGCTTACATCTTCCACTTGTGAAGAAGAGTTTTCTTTTTCCGCCATATCATTTTTTGAACCGCCGTTCTGCTGGCTTATAACCCAAATAACGATTGCAACAGCAATAACAACTCCAAAAACTAATATTCTCGGAAGCATCTCAATAGCTTTAGAAGCCGATTTCGGTAATTCCTTATGTGTTTTTACTCTTGATAGCTCAACTGATTCTTCATCATCATATGTACTTGGTATTTCACTTTTAAACTCCTCAAATATTTGCTCAGGATCTAAGCCGACAGCTTCCGCATACTGCTTAATAAAAGCCCGTACATAAAACTTACCTGGCATAATGCCATAATTACCTTCTTCAATGCCAAGCAAATAACGCTTTTGTATTTTCGTTATCGTTTGCAGATCGTCGAGGCTCATGTTCTTTTCTTCTCTTGCTTCTTTCAGTCGATTTCCTAATTCACCCAACAATAACACCTTCCATATTTAAAAGTCGAAGCCGGATATACTTGACTGGTCAAACATCCGCGGCTCTTCTGCATTTTTATAGTATGTAATTTCTTCGTCAGGATCATGACGAATTTCAATTATGTAATCAAAGTCATCGAGAGTATACTCTGTATTCTGAACGAAAATGTCCGGATGTTCAACTACTTTCGTCGCCGGAAGCCTCATGATTTCACGAACTAACTGTAAATGCTGGTCAGATCCTCTCCTCGTTGAAACAATTCCATCGATAATATAAACATTATCATCCCTGTATTCATCGGCAATCAGCTGGCTGCGTATCGTCTGCTTTAGAAGCGTGGAAGAGACAAATACCCATCTCATATTCGCACAGACACTTGAAGCAACAATAGACTCGGTCTTCCCTACGCGCGGCATTCCCCGAATTCCGATTAATTTATGGCCATCCTGTTTATATAATTCTGCCATAAAATCAACTAATAATCCAAGTTCATCCCGTACGAATCTAAATGTTTTTTTATCATCTGCATCCCTTTGAATATAGCGTCCATGACGGACAGCTAAACGATCTCTTAACTTAGGAGTTCTAAGCTTCGTTACTGTTATATGATCCATCGTATTTAAAATGGACTCAAGCCTGCGGATTTGATCATTGCTTTCACATTTTAACAACAGACCCCGTCTGGAATCATCTACCCCATTAATTGTAATAATATTAATTGACAGCATACCTAATAGTGAAGAAACATCCCCCAATAGTCCAGGCCGGTTTTTTTGAATTTCATATTCTAAATACCATTCTTTTGTCACGCCAAGACCCCCTTTAAAACGCCTACTCTAACCATATAATAAATCATTTTACCAAAAGAAGAAAGAAGAAACGTTTCCAATATAGAAACATTTCAAATAATCCGACAAAAATCATATGTATAAAAAAAGAGAGGATTTTCTCCTCCCTTTTTAGTGCGCGCCAGTACCGTTATTTTGAACGAGCTTCACCATCATGTTTGCAATTGCCTGCTGTTCATCTTGTGAAGCAACGCTCCATAGGTCTGCAAGAACTCGTTCCTGCACGTTTTTCGGATCGACTTGCTTTGCTAAGTAGTCACCGATTTCAAAAGCTAAATTTGAAACTACCTGCTCATCCATTCCTTCATTTTGTGCATGATTTAAGCGATCTCCAAGGAAATTTTTCCACTCATCCCAATTTTCTAAAATTGACATAGGAACCCCTCCTTTATTAATTGTTACGAGCTTATTTTGTCTCATAGCCGATTTTTTATACATCTTTTTCAAAAGGGGTTCCATCTATTTTCACTAATCCTCAGTTAGCAATGCCATCCGCCATTAACAGAAAGAATCTGTCCAGTTATATAGGAAGAGTCATCAGATGCCAAAAATGCGACGGTATTTGCGATTTCCTCCGGTTTTCCTAATCTGCCGGCTGGAATTTCTTCTTCAAGCTCTCTTAGTTCTTCTTCAGAAAACTGTGAAAGCATATTTGTTGCGACTGCGCCGGGCGCAATCGCATTTACCCTAATTTCACTTGGCGCAAGCTCTTTTGCCAATGCTTTTACAAAAGCATTCTGTCCGCCTTTCACAGTAGAATAAAGTACCTCGCAAGCCGCTCCGGTCAATCCCCAAATGGAAGAAATAACAATAATATTTCCTGCTCGTTTCTTCACCATTGCTGGGATAAACTTTTGTGCAATGCGGAACGGGTTTGCTATATGTAATCCAATCATCATATCTATTTCTTCATCATTCAGGTCAGTCACTAATCCGTAATAACTAATCCCGCTGTTTAATACGAGCAGGTCAACAGAGGTATAGACATTTTGGACTAGTGTCTGTACCCCTTCTTTTGTCGACAAATCTGCCTGAATAATTTGAACATTAATATCCTCAGTCAAAAGCGATTGCTGCAGCGATAAAATCGCCTTTTCATTCTGGTAATAATGTAAATATAAATGGTAGCCTTCCTTCGCAAGCCTTCTTGCGATTGCGGTGCCGATTCCTCCGCTTGCTCCCGTAATTAATGCGTACTTCTCCAAAAATCTTCTCCCCTATTTCGGAACAACTTGACAGACTGAAAATAATTTTTGATCAATTGCTTCGTTTAAAGTTTCTGTTATTTGTTCATTCGTCAATTCTTCCAATACAGGAACGACGTCGAATAAATTCATCTCATTGAAAGCATATCTTGTGAATTGGTTTGCAATATATTCGGGTGAATTAATCGCCCGTAAAAATGAACCGATTTTCTTCTTTTTCGAAAGCTGCAGGCGGCTGTCATCAAGTCCGGAGCGCTTTGCTTCAAATAAAATATTTTTAATTTCATCTGCAAGCTCATCCGGACGGTCCGTGTCCCCACCAATCATTGCAAAGCCGAAGCCATTCTCTTCTGTATAATCATAGCTGAACGTATCATCAATCAATCCTGCACTGTATAAGCGGTTGTAATGATCAGAGCTTTTTCCAAAGAGAATATCTAAAATGAGATTCATTGACAGCTCATGTTTGAGCAGATCTTTTCCAGAACGATTCGGATTGTTCGCTTTCATACCGACTAAACATTTTGATGACTGAACATTCATTTTTAATATTTCTGATGTTTTTGCAACTTCATATCGCTCATTTGGAAACTCTCTTTTAATTTCAGGTTGGTCTTTATACGCCTTCTTCGCCTGATTTTCGCGTATCTGTGTTAAAATTTCCTCCGGATTAACAGAACCGACAACGAAAAGAAGCATATTGCTCGGATGATAAAATGTATTATAGCATTCATAAAGGGAATCTTTCGTTATATGTGAAATTGATTCCACTGTGCCGGCAATATCGATTCGTACCGGATGGTTTTCATAAAGATTACTGATTAGGCCAAAGTATTGGCGCCAGTCAGGGTTATCATCATACATTTTAATTTCCTGGCCGATAATCCCTTTCTCTTTCTCAACCGTTTTCTCAGAGAAATAAGGGTCTTGCACGAAATCAATTAATGTTTCTAAATTTTGTTCTACGTTTGATGTACTTGAAAACAAATAAGCTGTTCTCGTAAAAGAAGTAAATGCATTTGCTGATGCTCCCTGCTTACTAAATTGCTGGAACACATCACCATCTTCTTTTTCAAACATTTTATGTTCTAAAAAGTGGGCAATCCCGTCCGGAACAGTAACGAAATCATTTCCATCAAGCGGGATGAAACGATTATCAATAGAACCGTATTTCGTCGTAAATGTTGCATACGCTTTATTAAACCCTTTTTTAGGAAGAACGTACACATCAAGACCATTGCTCATCTTCTCATAAAATAATTCCTCTTGCAGCTGTTCAAAACGAATAGGTTTTGTCACGCTTTCTCCCCCATTCCAGTTAAAAAGTAAATTGTATCCTGCTCTA
Source organism: Metabacillus fastidiosus NBRC 101226 (assembly GCF_001591625.1). Lineage (GTDB taxonomy): Bacteria > Bacillota > Bacilli > Bacillales > Bacillaceae > Metabacillus > Metabacillus fastidiosus. The sequence continues at coordinate 1,364 of NZ_BCVG01000064.1, read as the reverse complement.
TTTTTTCAGCGACTTTCACTACTTCTTCTTTCGTAACCTGAGCAATTCCTTCTAAATAATCATCAAAACTCCGATTTCTGCCGGCTGCGACATTATGGTATAACACTTCGATTAAACCGTAGGACGTATCAATCGTTTCGAGCAGCTGATTGCGGATAACCGCCTTCGTCTGTTCCATTTCTGTATCGGTGAAATCACCTTTTTTCATCGCTGCCATTTGCTCATTAATAATCTTGACTGCTTTTCCAAAGTTCTCAGACTGGATACCCGACATAACCATTAGTATGCCTTTATGGCTCTCCACCCGTGATGCCGCATAATAGGCAAGGCTTTCTTTTTCACGCACATTAATAAAAAGCTTAGAATGAGAAAATCCGCCGAAAATCCCGTTGAACACTTGCAAAGCACAGTAATCATCATCAGCATACGTACTGTTAGTCCGGTATCCGATGTTAAGCTTCCCCTGCTGGACATCCTGCTGCTCAATAACTTCCTTTACTTGCGGATTTTCTTTCGTCATACTTTTCACCGGCTGAACCGCTTTATTTTCTGTAAAAGAAAAATACGTTTCCACATACTTTTCAATCTCTTCCTGTTTTACATCCCCTGCAACATAAAGATCAATTTTATCTTCTTTTAATATTTTTTTATAATATTCATAAAGAGATGTCCTTGTAATTTCATCAAGCTGGTCTATTTCACCGTTGACATGCAGTTCGTACGGTTCATCTTTACACATCTCTTGTACGAGGCGCAAATTAGAATATCTCATTTTATCATCGTACACAGACTGGATTCTCTGTTTCAGTGTGCGCTTTTCCTCATTAAGAATATTATCTGTGAAACCTTCTCCATCTGTTAAAGGATGAAGGATAATATCTGATAATAATTTTATTCCTTGTTCTAATAACGGTGTTTGATCTGCAAGGAATTTCTCATTTGCAATATCCATTCGGAAGGAAATAATATGATGCTCCCCTTTTTTTGCTAAATCGACATTTAATGTCGCACCGTATAAACCGTCTAAATGCTGGCGTAATGCCGTGCTTGTTGGAAAGTTTTTATTTCCTCTTTGAAGCACATACGGTAAAAGCGCTCTCAATGTAACATCTTCTTTTTTCAGTGGAGCGAGAAGCTTTAATACGATTGTATTCGTTTTAAATTTCCCGCTTGGAATCGTATGCACTGTTAAGCCGTTTATTTCCTTTAATTTCTCTTCAATATAAGCCATAGTAACACTCCTTTTACTTAGCTTTACCTGTTTTAGTTATACGTATGAAGTCATATTATTAATTATATCAATACAAGGTTATTAATGGAAATATTAAGACTAGACTCTATTTATAAAGTGAAACTTCTATCAG
>NZ_BCVG01000063.1 GCF_001591625.1 Metabacillus fastidiosus NBRC 101226 | reverse complement strand
ATCATCACGCTCAATTTCTTTCCAGACAAATTTATTACCACCAATTAGTACTGCGAAATATCCTTTTTCATACTCAGGTCCCAAAACACCTAAGTAATGTTGCAATTGAATAATATAGCTCTCCGGAATTTCTTCACTTTCCCATTCCTTAGCGTTATAGGCCGAAGTAGTTTTGCACTCCAGTACTGCTTTTTCACCGACTACCATACGGTCCACATTTGCGATAATGAAGTCATGTTTAGGATGCTGTAAGATTGCATTCCTTCTACGAACTTTCTTCCCACTTCGCTTTTCAAACTCTTTTGCGACTAGGTCTTCTAACTGGTTTCCGAAGTATGCTGCATCACTTTGAATTTCTTCCGTGATAACTTGTCCCGTTTTTTCAAGCCATAATTCAAAAGGAGTTTTCCACTTATTTAATCCGAGAATAATAGAAGCATCTGAACCTCCAATGCCTTTCTTCCTTGCTTCCAACCATTGATCACGGTCCATATCTACAGTTGAAGTTAAAACAGCTGCCTGCATTTTCATAACCTCCATATTGATTTTTTAGAGAAGGTGACTTATGATAGAAGAAATTGTTAGTTATAACTCACCTTTCAAAGCTCACCCTGCACGGTGGGCTTTTTTTCATGCCGTTTTAAATTCAAATCCTAAAACTTCTGATAAATAACGTTCCAAGTTATCTTGTAAAATGACTTCACCGTCAAATTCCACAATGTCATCGCCTACAAGAATTTCATGATCAAAATAGTCAATTCCAACGTGTTCTACTTGAGCTACCATGTTAGAAAAACCTGTCCTTTCCATTGCTTTAATTACTGGATGATCTCTCATATATCTCACCTCCTTTAAAGGTTTCCCTCTCCCTCTGTCGAAATAGGTCTAAAGAGGGAGGAAGAATTTATGAAAAAAATCGATAATGCTTGTATTGAAAAAACTACCGAAATACTTGGAGATTTAGTTACTGGTAGCCAAATCACCAATATTTTAGCCAAGTACAATTGGAAAGATCACGACACAGAAAGTGGTATTAGACTAATTAGTACAAAACGTAAAAGATTAGAAGCCTCTATGATTTATGAGATAAAGAAACAACAATCAGCACAGCCTCTATTCCAACTAATCGAAGAAATAATGACTCCAGTTAATTTTCATAATTTAGATGATATTTGGAATAAGAATCTAAAATCTATAAATTTTATATTAGGCTTTTATGGTTACGAACTAACTGATAGTGGAAAGATTACTTCTGTCAAAGCAACTACAACCTTTACAGAAGCTGTACAACGTTCCCAAAGATTAATGGAGAAGCTGACAGCTCATGGCATTCATGACCATGTAATTAAATATTGTTCACCTGAGCTTTTAAACGAAAATTACTTTCATGCTATTTTTGAAGCTAGTAAAAGTGTATTAGAGAGATTACGTATCCTAACAAATTCATCCTTAGATGGAAATTCACTTATAAATGATGCTTTTAATATCAAAAATCCTTCCATTGTTATAGATGAAAACTTTCTCAAAACAAATGATGAACGAAGTCAATACATGGGATTGAAATCACTTTTAAGTTCCATTTGCTATATATACCGTAATCCAACAGCCCATTCCCCAAAGTTATTTAATGATAAAAGCGAGAATGATGCTATAACTGCATTCATACTTATTTCATTGGCTCATCGCCAACTAGACAAGTGCTCTTGTGTAAGATATCTACCTTAGTTTCACTTTGTATTTCTAGATATAATTCAGTATATTGAATAGTCATTTTGATCAGATCAATACATCTTTCACTTATTATGACTGGACAATCATTGTGGCTCTTTCTAAGCTCGGCTTCTAAAGCCTCGTTTAATAGCCGACAATTTTCTTCAATTGAATTTATAATTTGCTTTTTGTTTTCAAACATATATCTCACCTTCTTTCTGATGCTCGTCTGCATCATCACGACCAGGAAGCAGATCGCAAAACCTTTAAGGGGGAAAGGCTTACTTCCTAGCCATGATGACAAAGACAAGGTCCTTGTCATTACTCATATAGAGTGTTAAAATTGAATCAACCGAATGTGTTACTAAGCAGTTGTGTTCCCGCACAGCTGTTTTTTCATGTCTTCTCGTCTCTTTTTCCAATTGATCAAGAAGGCATCGTAAATGCTTATAAACTTATCAATCTCGTTCATCTGCAACCATTCTCTCGGTTTAATCTTCAATACTTCCACCCCTTTCTCTAATAGGTTGACTGTTCACTTAACCATTGCATTAAAAACTTTTCTGCTTCACGAGCTGGGATAACCCATTTGCGACCGACCTTATATTTTGGAAATCGAGGATCATAGAAGAATTGTTCCTTCACAAAGGGCTCACTCATATTTGTTTGGCGACATAACTCTTTCATATCCCAAAACAAAATACGACTTTCAATAGCATCCAGATGTTTTCTTAACTCTTCCAAGAAGCGCTGTTCAATTTCGTTTTTATCTAGTTGAATTGCGATCATATTGTTAGCCTCCTCTTATGTGTAAATTAACTAATTAATGACGCTACATTTTGAGCAACAGATGCAATATCAACTTGATAAACTAAAGCAACCAAAGCATCATGTGCTTGCGTATTTTGAAACCACCGAATCATAGTAGCTGCATCCAATGTCTTTTTGTCATTCTCAAGTTTCGAGATACAACTCCGTGACATATGAAGTCTTTCCGCAAGTTTCTCCTGACTAAAACCCGCATTCAAACGTGTCTTTCTGAGAATAGCTCCGAATCTCACCCCGTCACCCCCTCTCGTTGTTCCAATATGGAACAGTTCGAAAGTGGAACAATTTCCAATTCGGAACAGTTTTTCGAGTGCGAAATCTGTAAAATATTTCTATAAAGAAGATACATTATAAAACCCTTCTTGGTATCCAATTCTCTATGTAGCAAAGAGCCAATTGTAACTCCATGCGCTTTACATCTTTATGGCTCGCTACACCGAATCGATCTTTAATTTCACGATAGATTTCTTTAAATAATTTAGGACGCAGTGATGGATTACTTTCAATCTCGTAAACTCTTGTTGCAACAACTTTTTGCAATTGATTCATTAGTCAGCACCTCCTTGGATTTTTCTTGCTCTTTCTGCTTCTCTGCAACTACAAGAGGGACAGAAGTTTTCATTAAGAAACTAAGTGCTAGACGCCATGCTTCTTTGGATGGACCTTTGAATTTTTTCATAAATAGCCTCCTTTGTTTTTATTAACTAACCTTTCAGGTTGGTTCTGTTCACTTGTAGTTAACTTATTATCTAAAAAAATATAATCAGGACTCGCATTGAAAACTTTTGCAATTTTAACAGCTAATTCATAAGTTAATCGGCGCTTACCATTTTCAAGCATCCAGTAATATTCTTTAGAAATATATACTTTATCAGCAACTTGCTGACAAGTTAGCCCTTGATTTATGCGGATATTCTTTAATTTTACAAGTGACACTTGTATCCCTCCTCTCTGTTAACTTGAGGTTAACCTCATTATAATTAACACTTAGTTAACTTTCAAGTGTTTTTTAGAAAAAAGTTTCTTTTTAGTTAACTAATTTTATAAAATCTTTAAATTAACTATTTGTTAACATATAATTAGTTCTAGAAATGAGGTGATGTGTCAGTGTTTGGAGACCGTATTAGAAAATTGCGCAAAGAAAAAGGGTTAACTCAAGAAGAACTAGGTAAACAAATAAACGTAACTAAAGTTTCTATTTCAGGTTATGAAAATGGAAATAGAACACCTGATACAGAAACTCTCCAGAGATTAGCCGATGTACTGGAAACAAGTACAGAATACATATTAGGTAGAACTGAAAATCCTAATGGTCTAATAGAAAAAGATGAACGTGATATAGCGAAACGAATAGACAAAATGAGAAAAGATTTAATAGAAGCTAACTCAGATGGTGACGGTTTAAACTTCAGAGGAGAACCAATGAGTGAAGAAGCAATTGAATCTTTACTAGCAGCTCTTGAGCATGCTGAACGTATTGCCACTCTTACAAATAAAAAATATACCCCCAAAAAGTATAGGGACGAAAAATAGACTTTAAGGGAGATGAATATGGGTTGGATCAAAGCACTTACTACTGATTTGATAAAGAAATATGATACTAATAATCCATATGAAATTGCAGCATCGAAAAATATTCATGTCTGTGAATATGACCTTCATGAAGATATACTTGGCTTCTATAAATTTATAAGAAGAAATAAATTTATTTATATAAATTCCAATTTAAGTGAAGATGAAAAACTTTATACGTGTGCCCATGAATTAGGCCATGCTGAATTACATTTTAAATTAAATACACCTTTTCTAAAGAAAGGTACCCTACTCTCTATTGATAAAATAGAGCGAGAAGCTAACATATTTGCTGTTGAATTGTTACTTCCAGATAAAAATCTATTAGATTATCAAAACACTAACCTATCTATACAACAAATATGTGAGATGCATGGTATACCTAAAGAGTTATCGCATCTCAAAAAAATTTTATAATTTTCACCTAATTTTATTTACACTAGTCAATATAATCACGTTTAAGACGTGTTTTTATTTTAGGTATTACTGGGCACTAAGCCCATTTATACATAAATTATGAATTCAGGAGGATTATTATGGGGTTATTAGACGGTCTTTTAGGAAATGCCTCTTCTGTCAATAAAGAAGAAATAAAGAAAGAACTAGAGCAGATTTTAGTTAATGGTGAGGAAATAGATGTTGCATTTAAGCTAATTAGGGACTTGATAGTTTTCACTGATAAACGCCTTTTATTAGTAGACAAACAAGGGATAACAGGTAAAAAGATTGAGTATCATTCCATCCCTTTCAAAAGTATTTCTCATTTCAGTATAGAGACGGCTGGACTTCTTGATGCAGATGCTGAATTAAAAATATGGATTTCAGGTGCTCAATTACCTGCGATCTCTAAACAATTTAGAAAAGATAACAGCATTTATGATATTCAAAAATTATTAGCTGCGGTTTGCAGATAATTAACCTGTTTTTGATTTGGCTATATGAAATTGTAGATGATGCTGTTGATCCAATTAATGAAGTATTAGGAACAGAACAAAATTAGAATTCACATTAGAAGACAAATAAAGCCCTCTTCAGGGCTTTTCTTTTAACTTACTTATCTAATTAGATTTATCAGTACTGAGTGATGGCTTTATTAATGTTAAAGGTAATGTGGGAAGTATTGAATGGCTAGAATAAAAAATGAAACTATTAGTGAAAACATAAAAAATTTCGATTGCATGCATGAATTAGAACATGCTATACTTCATCCGAAAGTAAACACATTTTTTAAAGAAACACATCCTCTTTCCTATTGAAAAAATAGAAAAGGAAGCTAATAGATTTGCAGTTAAACTTTTGTCCCTCAATGATAAATTAGAAGAATATTGAGGCACTAGTATACTGACATATAAAATTTATGGAATTCTTAAAGAATTATTATTCCTTAAATTTTTTTAATATACATCTAGTACTATTTACATTAGCCAAATTACTCACGTTATTTATTACGTGTTTTTATTTTAGGTATTACTGGGTTACAAGCCCATTTATACATATATTTTCTTGAATATTTTACTAGGAGGAAGGCATGAAAAATCTAGCTATTATCATTTTAATACTTTTAACTCTAGGAATTTCAGATTCAGTATACGCTCATCCTGGAAGAACGGATGGAAATGGCGGACATACTTGTCGCACAAATTGTGCTAAGTGGGGATATAGTACCGGTGAGTATCATACTCATAATGGTGGCTCAAGTTCCAGTAGTGGAGGAGATTCATCATCAAGCTCTTCTTCATCTGTAGTCGAATCAAGTGGTCCCTCTCCTGAAGAAATTGCTGCACAAGAACAAACCCAAGGTGAAAAAGAAGGTTATCAGACTGGTTATACAGATGGTTATGCAGATGCAGTTAAAAATGACGTTGGATCTGGTACAGATGCTTATGTAGAGGGCTATGAAACTGGTTATCTTAAAGGCTATGATGAAGGGATGAAAAAGTTAGAAGCTGAAAAAATATCAGCTAATAAGCAAGGTTATGATTTAGGAAAAAACCAAGACAATATTGAAATTCCTGACACTGTTGCAAAGCATGAACCCCTAAAAGTTTCTTTCGAAGACGGCTTTAATAAGGCTGTTACTGAAAGAGAAGAATCTGAGAAAGAAAAATTTAATATTTTAGGGTACAACGATGGAATAAAAGATGTTAATAACGAACTTAAAAATACTAAGGAAATTTATATAACAGCATATCAGGAAGGCTATGAAAAGGCACAAGAGGAATTAAAACAGCAATATTATGACAAGGGTTACGAAGCTGCCTTCACGACGTTGAAGTATAAAAAACCTGCTCTAAAAAATGAAAAATTTATAGACTGGTATAAAGAAGGTTTTACAGCCAATGATGAAGTAAAAGAAATTCAAGATACTGCCTTTAATTTAGGAAAGAACGGTGAGGATTACATAGTTCCTGAACAATATACCAAATCAGAAGTTATCTTTAAACATTATTATGAAATTGGTGCTCAAGAAAATCAAAAAGAAAACGCACAAGCTGCAGGCGGTTTAGGGATAGTAGTCTTAGGATGGTTAGCTCGTCGTTTTTATGTAGCTAAAAAGACAATTAGTTAAAGGAGAAGAAACGTGGGAATCTATCGTACTATTTGTTATAAAGTTGAAGATGTTTTTATTAAGTTTCTGACAAAAAAGCAAGAACCGGAAGTCGTTAAACGAAAAGTTAGTGATTTTAGATCTAAACAAGAAGAAGAAATTAAAAAGAAAAAAGAAGAACAAGAAAAACGAAAACAAGAGCAAATTGAACAAGAACGTAGAGAAATGGAAGAATTACTCTCAAATCTAATGGACGATACATCCAAACCATTTACTCAGTACGAAATAAATGAAATAAAGAAAAACAAGTCATTCTTTCAAGCTCTTGGTCAAAAAGTTTTAGAAAACGGTGAAAAGATTCTTACCTTTATTTATTGCGAGTATGATAAATCTAGTAAACAGGAAATCAAAGGTTACTTAATAGCAACTAATAAACGAGTCCTCTTTTTAACGAAAAATTTAAATTATATGGACAAGTTCCGTTATCAGACAATCATTAATGTTAATTGGTTTAAAGATGGGCTATTAGAACGTGGATTGAAAATACAATATGGAAAAAGACGTTTAGAATTCGATGAAATATTCGATATAGAGCAAATGAAACGAATCGGTAATATCCTTCTTTCAAAAGCTTCAAAAGTTTAGAGAAATATAGAGAGTTTCTTCTCTATTAAAACAAATATTAAATTTATGAGATTAACTATACACCAACATATAACAAAAGGAGTTAATTTATTATGAAACGTGGAAAAACAGCTATTTTATCATTATCTTTAATTTTAGGAGTTTCCGTTGTCTCCCCTTCTTCTACTGATGCAGCTGCAAAGTCTTATAAAAACTGTACAGAATTAAACAAAGAATATAAAGGCGAAGTTGCTAAAGATTCAAAAGTTAAAAATAAAGGTGGAAAAACAAAGAATACCCCTACTGTTTCAGCCGATCTTTACAATGCAAATAAATCAAAGGATAGAGATAAAGACGGAATTGCTTGTGAGAAATAAATAATAAAGAATTAGCCCTCTCGAGGGCTTTTTTTAACTACTGATCAATCACAGTTGAATTGATTTATCACCTGATTAAACGATTGTTACGAATGTTGATTTTATAAAAGAAAAAAACCACGCATTTTGAAAAAGATTGATTAAAAGGCGTGGGTGAATTAAACATTAGATTTAGTTTTTATAAAAGCTACTTGGTGCTTCGATACCACCAAGCCATTGCTTTTCGTTCAAACTCCAAGACTAACTGTTCCTAGCCTTTAATGTAGGATTCAATGTCATAGAGAAAACATTTGGAAAAATTCTCTTTTAATTCTCCATAATTTTTGCAGCAACTGGATGTGACAACAAGTAATTACGAAATGCAAGATTACGTTCAATTTCGGAATTATCAAATTGATAAATGTGGACAGAGTGGGTTCTGTTTTCTCCACCTTTTAGAAGTAGCAGCGTTGAGATATCCCGTTTTCTCTTTTTGGCTCGTAACCAATTACGACCATTGAGTAAAATAAAATTAAAACCATCAGCATAATTGATAAAAAATGATGACTAGACAAATATATTCTTTATCTAGTCAAAAATATATATTATTAATATTATGTTAATTACATAATTCTTCCCATAGATCTTCGGATTTTTGATTATAACACCTATTTGAGAATGTGTTTATAATAAAATGTTGAGAGTATGTACAATGAAGATTTTCTCTACATGAAAAATGAATCCCAAAAAGAATTTGCTAACTCATTAGCTCTTTTAGATACATCTTCTCTAGTAAACCCAGTATAATTTTCACATAATGATTGGACCATGATATATTTACTCTTTAAATATATCAATTTCTTTTGTTCAAATGATATCATGTCTTTGTTTCGTTTTTTCTCTTCATTCACTTCTCCATTATATTTTTCTTCCAGTACTATTAAATTGCCAATATTTTTAGTATTACCTAACGATTCATCTAAAATATGCTCTATAGAATATTCATCATCTTCAGATCTTCTATTATCCATCATATTAGCTAGTTGTTTAATAGCATAGGCAGCAGGAAAGGCTTCTAAACCGTTTCTTGCTTTTTCCTTAGAAAATTCTAAATAACCAAATGCCTTAAGAAAATTTTCTTTCGGTATAAGCTTTAATAACTCTTTTCTTAACTCTGAAATCGCTGATTTAATTTCATTTTTTGTCTCAGCATTAGAAATATTTTGTGAAAATTTTTTATACGGCATTGTAGCTTTATTAGACCTAATTTTTAAATTTGTTCCAAATGCTGCAAAATGATAATTACTTAAAAACTGTAAGAATGAAGTTTTCTCCTTTTGAGGTAATTTCTTATTGCCTAGCTTTGCATTAGTGATATATAAAGAGAGTAAAACTGGACGTACCTATACGCCTTTAAATCTATTTATCGCTACTAAATATTCTAATTCTGCTTTTAACTCCTTTCTCGTAAATTGATTTCTATCTGGTTCTACAATTGTTTTATAAAATTCTAACCCTTGTTTCAGCTCTTTAACAAAACTTTTAAGTTCTTGATCTGTACTTGTACCAAATCTTTTAAGAAACTTTTTATATAAATTATTTCCATTTGCACTATCTTCTGGATATACAGCCTTCCAATAATGTAGGAAAAATTCATTGAAAGTAGTATCTAAATCTACAATTTGATGTTTAAAAGCATTCCAAGTATCCGAGATTTCATCAACTCCACCATCAGTAGTACCAATTCTGCTAAAAATAGAGTTTTTTATTAAATCCACCTTTGAAAGTGGCTTACCTTTAGAATTTATATTTTCAAAAATTTTATTAGCTTGTTCTTTTTCTGAAACAAACACATCGATTATTTCCGACTTTAATAATTGATCTCTTAACGCTTTTAAACCTTCAATATAATTATCGGTTTTAAACTGGTATTGATACAATTTCGAAATTTTTTTTAAAAAAGCGTCTTCTTTTAATTCTTTTAAAAAGAACTCAAATGTTTTTTTTAGTAGTTCTTCTTCTTCTGTAGCAGGCTCAACTTCACCATTTTTAGTATGATAGTCTTGAATAGTTTGCGTGAAATATGGATAACTAGAAGTTGTTTCTACTTTCCTTTGTGGATAACCATCAATTTTTTTAATTAAATACTCATTTTGTATAGTATCAGCATAATTACAAGCTGCCATCATTTGTGTATCACCATATATTTCCTTGTCTTTTACATCATACAATGAATTTCTTAATGCTGCTAATAATATTGTAGCTGTAGTCAATCTTTGTTGACCATCTACAACTTCAACTAAATCTTTATCTTTTCCTCCTAAAAATAACATATTACCTAAAAAGTATTGTGAAGTTTCAAATTTAGTAGTATCGGGATTAAATGATATTTGTGATAACATATCATTTAAAAATTCATTGTAATTATTTTGATCCCAAGAAAAATCACGTTGGAATCTTGGAATTTTATATGTTCTTGTAGATGTAAATAAACCTTTTATGGTATCACTCGTTGCTTCGAAATTCATTTTTTCTTCCCCTTCTTATTTCACAAGTAGATTATGATAAAAATTAGGAATTATAACATCCCATACTTTTAGACTACTTCATTCTATGAGAAAAGTAAATATTCACAAAAATGTTGTTATATATGAGAAATAAGACGCATTCCTTATCAAAGAAACGCTCCTATTCTAGAAGATCATTATGTAAGATAAAAGACCCACAGATGCTAAAGAAAAGTATCCGTTAGTTGAACAAGAAAAAATGGTTGCTGATAAAACAACCATATCTTGAACCAACATATAGTGAGTAAAACTACTTCAGCTGGGTAGTATATGTTTAGGACGGTATGTTTTCATCCTTAGCATATTCCCCATTAATAAACAAGGAAGTAAATAGATGAATCAGAGTAACGAAAGTAATAACTTTGGTGGAAATGTAGAAGAAAGTGGCAACAATCAAGCTGGTAGTAATGCTAATCAAGGTACGAATGACTTGGGTGAAGCAGCAGGAGCTCTTAATGGAGCCATTGCGGATGCTATGATAGGTGCTCAATTTGGACTAATTGGTAGTGTAATAGGCAGTGTTTCAGTCGGTGCTATTGGTAACCAGATTGTAGAAGGGGCTGAAGTCGATGACAAAACAACTTCCAAAAATCATGATGAGAGCAATAATAACTCTATAAATAAGTAACAGGCACTTTACAAAAATGTATTCGTGTTAATCTCACCAAAAGAGAACCCTCAAAAAGACAGTCTTTTTTTCACTAAAGCACCCATTAGCTTAACAACGAATTTATTAAAATTGTTCCCCAATAAAGAAAACTCATAATAAAAAACACAGATAGAAATACCGTAAGCGCCTTTAACAATTTTCCATAAAAATAAATTAAGGCTAATCCTATCAATATGTGAATGACAGTAAAAAGAAAAATACCCACCCTGCCACCTCTACCAATAACTGTAACATTTTGTAGATTAGTGAGTATATCTTTATTTCATTAACCTGCCCGTTACTTTAAGTACATTCCTTCACAATCTCTATTTATTCATATAAATATCCAAATCAACTACTAATTATTATTCAACAATCTGACCCGATTGCGAAACAAAAAAAATCCTACATATCATCCAGACCTTTTAATCAAACTTTATTTCAAGGCAATAATTAAGACTTCAAAAAATTACATTTAAACTGCATATATTTCTCCCTCGCCCCTTTTAATTCAAAAGGTTTTAATTTACAATTAAATAGAACGTATATTCCTATATATTGTATTTTATCTCCCCTCCCCTATACCATATTCTCAACCATAATTAATACGAGGTGATAACAATGCGGACAGCACTATACATAAGGGTAAGTACAGAAGAACAGGCAAAGGAAGGTTACTCCATCCGTGCCCAAACCGAGCGTCTAAAAGCTTACTGTGTCTCCTAAGGATGGGAAGTAGTGGATTTGATGGGATAAGTGCAAAAGACATGAATAGGCCTAATCTAAAGCGTATGATTAAGCATATCGAGCAAGGCTTAATAGATTGTGTACTTGTTTACAAATTAGACCGATTAACAAGGTCTGTTCTCGACCTATATAAATTACTAGAAATATTTGATAAACATAATTGTAAGTTTAAAAGCTCCACTGAAGTTTATGATACTACCTCAGCTATAGGAAGAATGTTTATAACACTTGTGCACAATTCGAAAGGGAAAACTTATCTGAACGTGTCCGTATGAGTATGGAACAAAAAGCTCGTGAAGGCAAATGGGTTATTAGTCTCCCACCTCAAGGTTATGATCTTGTAGAAGGAGAACTTATAGTAAATGAGAAAGAAGCAGAAATTATAAGGAAAATATTTAATCTATATTTATCTGGTAAAGGAATGCGCAAAATCGCAAGTGAATTAAATACAGCTGGGTATCATGTCTAATTGTAAAAGATTCTTACACACATCGTTTTAATGCCATTTTTTAAAAGTGGCTTCAAAGAAGAGACGAATAAATAAATACAACCCTAAATGACTTAAATGGACTTAATATTATCGTTTAAACAAGGAGTGATTAATATGGCGAGTTTCAGAAAAAGGGGCGACACATGGCAATATCGAATTACTGTAAGAGATCCTTTTACAAATAAACAAAAGGAATACTCCAAAGGAGGTTTTAGAACAAAAAAAGAAGCACAGATCGCCGCAATAGATAGAGAGAAATCTAGTTTAAATGGTTATGAACAAGGTGAAATTGGTCTTGCTAATTATTTAAGAACCTGGCTTGAAGAATATGTAGATGGTAAATTAAGAAAAAATACCATCAGGACTTATCGATATGTTGTGGAAAGTCATGCTATCCCCTATTTCGGTAACATTGATCTAAAGGATTTAAAACCTTTAATGTATCAAAAGTTTATTAATGACAAACTTGAAGCTGGTCTTTCAACAGAAACTGCTAAGCGAATTCATAATACTATAAATCAAGCCTATAAGCGTGCTGTGATCAATAACTATATTGAAAAAAATCCATGTGAAGGTGTTAAAATCGTTCGAAGAGAAGTAAAGCAGTTAAAATATTTAGAACCTAAATTCGTTACTCCATTCTTACAAGAAGCTTATAGAAGATCAAACATCTATGGTTTATTTTTTGAATGTCTGTTCGAAAGTGGTTTAAGAAAAGGTGAAGCAGCGTCGATCCAATGGTCCAAGATAAATTGGAAAGAAGAAACGATTAGTATTGACCAAACTCTAGATTTCCAACCAGATGAAGATGATGAGCTTTTTGGAGATACTAAAAGTTATAGTTCTGAACGTGTAATTAAAATACGAAAATCTTATATGATGAAACTACAAGCTCATCTAAAGTATCAAAATGAACGTAAATTAAATTTAGGTGATTTATATCAACACGAGCTTAATCTAGTTTTTTGCAGAGATGATGGATCTCCTTTACCAAAATCAACACTATATAATATTTTTAGAACATGTTTAGAAAAAATAGGTGCTCCAAGGCTACCTATACACTCCACACGACATACTCATGCCGTAATGTTATTAGAAGCTGGTGCTGATATGAAAATGGTCCAAGAACGTCTTGGTCATCATAGTATGCAGGTCACTTCAGACATTTATGCCCATATGTCAAAACGAATTGAAACACGTTCTATCGAGAAGTTCGATTCATACATGAAGGAAATCGAGTAAAATTTGTTGGTCAAAATATGGTCAAGCTTAGTCTTTTGACCAACAAGCCTATTTTAAAATCATTTAGAAAAACCGTTAGAACCTAATAGTCCCAACGGTTTAAACTACTTAATACATTGACATGTACTGCTCTCTTTCCCACTCATGCACTTGCTTACGGAACATATCCCATTCGATCTCTTTCGCCTCTAAGAAATGTTCATATAAATGCTGGCCTAATGCATTGATTAGGATCTCATCTGTTTTTAAGTTTTCCAGTGCTTGTGCAAGTGTTTCCGGGAGATCGGTAATTCCATTTTCAATTCGTTCTTCTTTAGTCATGACATAAATATTTCTGTCCACTGCATCCGGCGGTGTTAGGTTGTTTTTGATTCCGTCAAGACCTGATGCAAGAAGAACTGCCATTGCAAGATACGGATTCGCTGCAGGATCTACGCTTCGAACTTCTACACGTGTGCTTAATCCTCTTGATGCCGGGATTCGGATTAACGGGCTTCGGTTTTGTGCAGACCATGCCACATAGCAAGGTGCCTCATATCCTGGTACTAATCGTTTATATGAGTTTACAGTCGGGTTCGTTACCGCTGTAAAATTCGGTGCGTGTTTAATAATACCTGCAATAAATTGTTTCGCCGTTTCATTTAACTGCAAGTCAGCACCCGGATCAAAAAAGGCATTTTCTCCGTTTTTGAATAGAGAAATATTGCAGTGCATTCCAGAACCGTTGACACCGAACAATGGTTTCGGCATAAATGTTGCATGCAGTCCGTGTTTACGGGCAATTGTTTTTACAACGAGTTTAAATGTTTGAATTTCATCACATGCTTGCAGAGCATTCGCATATTTGAAATCAATTTCATGCTGTCCAGGTGCCACTTCATGATGGGAGGCTTCGATTTCAAAGCCCATTTCCTCAAGCTCTAATACGATATCACGACGGCAGTTCTCACCTAAGTCCGTCGGTGCAAGGTCAAAGTAACCGCCTTTATCATTTAATTCAAGAGTCGGTTCGCCTTTTTCATCTAATTTAAATAAGAAAAACTCCGGTTCAGGACCGACATTCATATCTGTGAATCCTAACTCTTCCATTTCCTTTAAAATTCTCTTTAAATTATTACGAGGATCCCCGGCAAACGGTGTTCCGTCAGGATTGTAAATATCACAAATAAAACGGCATACCTTTCCTTTTTCTGCTGTCCATGGGAAAATAACGAATGTATCTAAATCAGGGTATAAATACATATCAGATTCTTCAATACGAACGAATCCATGAATAGAGGAGCCGTCAAACATCATTTTATTATCAAGTGCTTTTTGTAATTGACTGACAGGAAGCTCTACGTTTTTAATTGTGCCAAGAATATCTGTGAATTGTAGACGAATATATTTTACATTTTCTTCATTTACTAATTTTACAATATCTTCTTTCGTATACTTTGCCATGATGAGGCACCTCTCTTAAATCGAAAAATTTGTCCTGCTCTTAACTGGGCTCAATACTGTGAGACTGCCCTTAACTGTCCGATTGGTTCAGCTTGCCATCAAGCAGTGTATATACATCATTTGCACTGATGGAAGCTTCACTTTATTGAAAAAACCTTGACATATCACCTTGGCGCAACGTTGTTTTAGGAAAGCGACCTGAATGGGTAAGTTCAGATTTGAGCAATTTGCGCAGTTCTGCGTCTGATAGCTGTGATTTCTCTGCTTTTTGCAGCTTCTCACTAGACAGAGCTTCCTCATCCATATGATTTCGGGCGAAAATTTTCTTTATTCCTGCTAAATTCACGCCTTCATCAATTAATGTTTTTATTTCCAGGAGCTTATCTACATCTTTAAAAGAAAAAAGTCTGCGATTGCTTTCCGTTCTTGCTGGTGAAATCAAGTCATTTTCTTCATAATAACGAATTTGTCTCGCTGTTAATTCTGTTAACTGCATGACAATTCCAATTGGGAACAATGGCATTGAGCGTCGGATCATATCACTCATGACACTTTTCTCTCCTTCAATCCTAATCATTAAATTTATTATATTTAATCATAAAAAAAGTGTCAATGGATGTTAGATAATGTAACATGTTAAATTTCTACAAAAGATTGTTCGATAATAGAATCGATTGCAGAGCAGACAGCAATTTTCACATGGGAATACGTTAAACCGCCTTGTACATAAGCGACATACGGCGGTCTTATGGGACCGTCAGCTGTTAATTCGATGCTTGCACCTTGAATGAATGTTCCTGCTGCCATAATGACATCATCCTCATATCCCGGCATATAGCTCGGATACGGTGTCACATGTGAGTTAATTGGGGAAGCATATTGAATTGCCTGACAAAACGCAACCATCATATCCGCATTTTCAAATTGAACAGACTGGATTAAATCAGTGCGCACACTATCCCAGCTCGGATTCGTATTCAGGCCGAGTTTCTCTAAAATGGCAGCTGTGAAAACAGCTCCTTTTAGTGACTGACCAACAACATGCGGAGCTAAAAAGAATCCCTGGTACATTTCCTGTAGGCTGTATAATGAAGCCCCTGCTTCTCTTCCAATTCCCGGTGATGTTAGACGATAGCCGCAAGCTTCCACATATTCTTCCTTACCAACGATGTAGCCGCCTGTTTTCACAATGCCGCCGCCAGGGTTCTTAATAAGAGACCCAGCCATTAAATCCGCACCGACATGACATGGTTCAAGCTCTTCAACGAATTCCCCGTAGCAATTGTCAACAAAAACGATGACATCCTCTTTAATCGATTTCACGAAATCAATCATTTCTTTTATTTCCGCTATTGTAAAGGATGGGCGCGTCGCATACCCTTTTGAGCGCTGGATTCCGATTACTTTTGTTTTACTTGAAATGGCCGCTTTCACACTATCAAAATCAACTGTTCCATCTGTTTTAAGATCGACTGTCTGGTAATCAATATGAAAGTCTTTTAAAGAGCCGCTTGCATTTCCTCTAATACCAACGATTTCTTCCAGTGTATCATACGGTTTTCCCGTGATGTAAATAAGCTCATCACCCGGACGAAGCACACCGAACAGAGATGTTGAAATCGCATGTGTCCCGGAAATAATCTGCGGACGGACGAGCCCCGCTTCTCCTCCCAGTACCTCAGCATATATTTCTTCGAGTGTATCTCTTCCCATATCATCATACCCATATCCTGTTGTTGGAATGAAATGTGAGTCACTTACACGATGACTTTGGAAACTTTTTAATACACGGAACTGATTCGCTTCGATTCTGCGGTCAATTGCCGCATGTATTTCTTTTATCTGTTCTTCTACTTGTTGTACGAGCGGAGCAATTTTCCCGCCATTTTTTAAATTACTAAACATTCCCCTAATCCTCTCTCGTATACATTTTCAGCTGGGCTAAAACATTATGAGACGGCAAAACAAAGCCATCCACGATATAACATTCCTTCTCCTCAGAAAAATTCATTTCATTAATTAATGTCTCAGATTTTAATAAAGATAACAGCTTTCCATTACCTGCCGGGATTTCTGCTGCATAATGATCCATCGTTTCTTTTACAATCGCTTCCATTTTATTTAATAATTTTTTTAAATCCTCTTCATCGAAAGCTGTTATTAAAAGATGCTCCTCTTTTGGTGAAGGAACGAAGGACGGTGTCATCTCATCCCTTTTATTATAAACAGTCAAAATTGGGATTTCCGTTATTTCCAGCTCTTCAAGCAGTTTGTACACCGTTTTTTCATGGTTAATATAATCTTCATTTGAACTGTCGACAATATGTAAAATTAAATTTGCTTCCTTCACTTCTTCAAGTGTGGAACGAAAGGCAGCGACTAAAGTCGTCGGCAAGTCCTGAATAAATCCAACCGTATCTGTTAAAAGTGTTTCATATTTAGATGGCAGGCTCATTTTTCTTGTCATGGGATCGAGCGTCGCAAAAAGCAGATTTTCTTCAAAGGTGCCCGCTGCTGTTAATCTGTTAAAAAGAGTGGATTTTCCTGCATTCGTATAACCGACAAGCGCAATTTGAAATGCCTGATTTTTTTTACGGCGCTCACGGTAGCGATTTCGGTGGCTGACGATTGTAGCGAGCTGCTGTTTTATTTCATGTATTCTGCGGTTAATATGACGTCTATCTGTCTCAAGCTGTGTTTCCCCAGGTCCTCTTGTCCCGATTCCTGCGCCTTGACGTGATAGCGCAATACCTTGTCCAACGAGACGCGGAAGCATATATTGCAGCTGTGCTAACTCTACTTGCAATTTCCCTTCTTTTGACCTCGCCCGCTGCGCGAAAATATCTAAAATAAGCTGTGTCCTGTCAATCACTTTCACATCTAGTAATGTTGATAGATTTTTTAACTGGCTTGGTGACAGTTCATCATTAAAAATGACGACATCCGCTTCAGTTTCTTCTAATAATTGCCCTAGTTCTTCTACTTTTCCTTTTCCAATATATGTAGCGGAATGTACACGGTCTCTTTTTTGCGAAAGTCTGACGAGTACTTCGCCGTTCGCTGTTTTCGTTAAAGAAGCCAATTCATCCAATGAATATTCAAAACGTTCATCTGAAATATGCGGAAGCTGGCAGCCCACTAATAGTACCGATTCCCTTTCAGCATTCATCTCTTGTAATATAATACTCACTTCCCTTTTTCATCTATTTTGTTATCATACCAAATATTTTTCTACTTCTCTAATTATTATTGTTTTTCCTAAACAATCATTGACTATTCTACTAACCGCATTTAATATGATGAGCTATAGTGAATATTTTTATAAAGGAGTTACATATATGACATGGGATGTTCTCAATGTCATTGGAACGATTGCATTTGCCATCAGCGGGGCAATCGTTGCAATGGAAGAGGAGTATGACATTTTAGGTGTTTATATTTTAGGAGCTGTAACTGCATTCGGAGGAGGAGCCATTCGGAATCTTTTAATCGGTGTTCCTATTACTGTACTATGGGAACAGGAACTTTTATTTCATATTGCTTTATTTGCGATGACAGTCGTCTTCCTCTTTCCCAAAATGCTGTTAAAGCATTGGCGGACTTGGGGAAATTTCACCGATGCGATCGGTCTTGCTGCATTTGCTGTTCAGGGAGCATTATATGCAGTCGAAATGGGACATCCAATTAGCGCTGCTGTCGTTGCCGCTGTCTTAACTGGAAGCGGAGGCGGAATTATCCGCGATTTATTGGCGGGAAGAAAGCCTTTAGTGCTTCGGGCGGAAATTTATGCTTTTTGGGCAATTCTTGCCGGGCTTGCAATCGGCTACGAATTTATTTCCACACCGTTCGAACTTTACAGTTTATGTGTTGTTATCGTTATTTTACGTGTATTATCCTATACATATAAATGGAGCCTGCCAAATCGTTCTTTTTTCCAAAGAAAAGGGAAAAAGCTTCATACAAAAAATTAGACCTCTTTTTCAAAAGAGGTCCTTTTTCAGGAAATATTTCCACCTTTCCCCTCCTTCAATACTAAATCTTCTGCTTTTATCGTAATTAAATCTTCCCGTCCATATTGATCGCATAATAATAAACGCATTGCCTGACGGCGTATCGATTTTTCAATAATGTTTCGGACATAGCGCCCGTTGCTGAATTTTGTAGGATACACTGTATTTTTAATCATAGTAAGATGTTCTTTCAACTTCAGTTTTGCTTCCCTGCTGAATTTATATTGTCTTTCGTTAATCATACGTAAAGATATTTCCATTAACTCATCAACTGAATAATCCTGAAAGTCCACAACAAGCGGAAATCTTGATAATAAACCCGGATTTAAGGATAGAAAATGATCCATTTCACTCGGATAACCTGCAAGTATAAGAACAAATTCATGCTGCTTATCTTCCATATGCTTTACGAGCGTGTCGATCGCTTCTTTCCCGAAATCTTTTTCTCCACCTCGCGCCAGCGAATATGCCTCATCAATAAACAGAATTCCTCCAATTGCCTTTTTAATTAACTCCCTCGTTTTCTGTGCAGTATGACCGATATATTCACCGACTAAATCTGCCCGTTCTACTTCGATTAAATGTCCTTTTGACAGCACATCAAGCCGGTAAAATAATTTCCCAATTAATCTTGCAACCGTTGTTTTTCCAGTTCCTGGATTACCTTTAAACATCATATGAAGCGCTTGTTTCCCTGCTTTTAAACCTTCTTCTTCCCGCTTCTTATTAATAAAAATCCAGGCATAAATTTCTTTCATCATCTGTTTCATCTCATCCATGCCGACAAGCGTTTCCATCTCTTCTTCAATTTCTTTTAATATTGTATGTTTTTCTTCTACTTTC
This sequence comes from Metabacillus fastidiosus NBRC 101226, assembly GCF_001591625.1. Classification (GTDB taxonomy): domain Bacteria; phylum Bacillota; class Bacilli; order Bacillales; family Bacillaceae; genus Metabacillus; species Metabacillus fastidiosus. Next base: position 5,840 of record NZ_BCVG01000063.1, on the reverse strand, counting down.
GGAATTTTCAAATCATAACTGCGTGAATCATTCACTTCGCTTATTTCTTTACTCTGGTTATTTAAAATAATATTTATTTGTCCATTCGTTTTAAACGTAACCGCACGGTCTTTCTCCAAAGGTAATCACCTCACATTCCATCAAGCAAAGCTTATTGCATTCGACAAAGATGGTGAAAACGCTAGAAATATGTATATTCCTGCGCTTTCCCGAGAAATAATCATTCTTTTATTTATATTCCGACTCTTTTTAAATTAGCCCCATCATTTAAAAAAAGTTAAGAATGAAAACAGATCGTAATAAAGGAATTTCATTCTTAAGAAGTTAAATAAAGGAATGCTTTACCTTATTCCCCACTTCTTCTTAAACCATCTTTCCATGCATCTTCTATAAAAACTTTTACATCTATATCTATTGATTTATCGTCTAAAGGAATTTTCCCTTTTTCCTCGTATTGTTTCCATACAGATAGATTCTTTCGATAAAGTACTTCTGATAAACGATAAACATCTGCATCCATTTCCAATGCCTGTGTATATGTTCTCATTATTTCACTTTTAATCTGTTCAATTGCTGCACGTTTCATTTCCTCCACTGTCGCTCCATTTTTGTCAATTTCAGAAATCGAGCCTTTTACCTCAACTTTAATCTTAAACTGAAAGCTATTATTTCTTATTATTGGTGTAATTTTTGTCTTTTTATCATTAATAATCACTGTTGCCAGCGTCTCATTATCTTTAAGCAACTGAAGATTTGTCCGGGAAAATTTCTTGTTTATCCATCGATATCCATAAGCTTGTTCATACATTAAATTACCGAGAAACTTATTATAATTATTATATAAAGTTATTCCATCGAATCCGACTATATCAACAGCCTTCATAGGCGGACTTACTTCATCATGCGTGAGGAAAACCTTTGGAATAACAGCAGTGTGTCCTGGTTCATTCAGAGCGATTAATAGTTCTCTCAAAGTTACAATTGGAGTGGTGGAATTTTGCTCAAAGCTATTTTTAGGATCAGCAAGCCGATTCAATGATTTTGAAACATCTAAAACCGGCTTTACTGCTATTATTTGCTCAATAATATCATCACCTGTATAGAAATAAATTTGATACCTCGTCTCAGGATATCTGCTCCATATATCAACAACTGATTTGATTCCTTTTTCCTTCAGCAGCCGATCACTTAAAATAACAAATGATAAATTCCCAAAGTATATTTCCTGCTGTGCTGTCGGATATATATTAAAAATTGCTTCATTAATATTTTTCCCTTTACCTGTTTTTCTAACATCAGGCGGTGTATCCTGATCACCTCCGCTCGCTTCACTTTTAGCAAGCATACCGTAATTAATTAACTGCAAATAGACAATATATTCACCATCCTTATAATCTATTGCCATTCCATGCGCATACGCAATCCGTTCTGGCGCTCTCGAGTCATAACAGCCTGATAATATAATTACTAATAAAAAAAAGAGGAAGGATGAAATATATTTTGTCATATTAAGAATCCTTTCTGCTCTTATCTTTAGGATTTAATATTTTCATACGCTGTTTCTCTTTTGAAGCAGGCAGATGAACAATTGATTTAAGTATCTCCATAATATTAATATTCGCACCTATTGCCAGATAAGGTACACCAAATACACGTATGTTAGCAATCCAAAGTAAAACAAAAAACAATGAAAGAAAAAATCCAAAAAAACCAAGGAAGGAAGAAATAATTAAAATAAAAAAACGAACAAGTGTTAATGCACCGACTAACGCTTGATTAGTCAATGTATACGTCGCAACAGATGATGCAGCAATAACAACAAGCATGGAAGGACTTGTCAATCCTGCCCTGATTGCGGCATCTCCTATAATTAACCCTCCAACAACACTTAATGTTTGTCCAATCGGAGCCGGAAGTCTTAATCCAGCTTCACGAAAAAGCTCAAATAAAACGAGCATCATTAATGCTTCCAGTCCTGCTGATAAAGGAATTCCTTTTCTGCTTTCTATTATTGTAGCAAGTAAAGTTACCGGCAGCTGATTAGGGTGAAAAGATGTTACTGAGATCCAAAATCCTGGAAGCAATGCCGCAAGCAGGAGACCTATCAGCCGAATCAACCGCTCAAAACTACTGTATAAAAATGGGAAATCTGAGTCTTCAGCACTCTTTATAAGAAGGAAGAAATTAGCCGGTATTATAATTGCATATGGCAAACCGTCAATTAATAAAAGAATACGCCCAGTTATTAGTGATTTAACAATATAATCAGGCCTTGCACTGTAATCATATATTGGGAAGAGACTGGATTTCTTCTCCATCAACTCTATTAACTGCTGACCGCTGTAAATCGCATCAACATTAATTTGATCTATTTTATTTTTTACTTTTTCAAGAACTTCTTTATTTGCAATATCGTCCATATAAACGATATTTATCGCTGTTTTTGAACGTTTGCCGACTGTTACCTCTTCTGACCGCAACGAATTTGTCGGGAGACGCTTCCTGATCAATGCCATATTTGTTGTAATATCTTCAATAAAATTATCTCTTGGTCCTTTCATCGATACTTCCATGCTTGTCTCAGTAATTGCCCGTTTCGGTTTATTTGACATTTCAAATGATAAAAGGAGACCTATTTTTTTAAAATACAGCAATCCATACCCAGAAAAAATTAATTGAATCATCTTCTCTTTTGAATGAATTATTGATAAATCTTTAATTTGAAGCTGTTCCAATTTATGCTGTTCTTTTAAAGATGCTTCTGTATTTTTACTAAGAAAAGATTTCATTTCAGGTAAAACTTTGACTCCTAGTTCTTTTTCATCAGTCATTCCTTTACAAAACAAAAGAATTGCATCCACATCATTAAATTGAATTGGCTGAAATTGAATATCAGAGCAATTATCAAATAAGAGGTGTAAATTATTTTCATTTATTTCAAACTTCTGTTCTGCATTATGATCCGGCTGATTACGCTCACGAAAAAAATCAAAATTCATTTTCCATCTCATGATGCGGGACCCCTTTTTTCACTTTTACGTACATTCGCTCGTATAACAATAAAGGTCAAAACAAACGAAAGAAGAAAACAGAAACTCAACGTTCCAGGCAATATATAATCCTTTAAAATTCTGTAGAAAGTAAAATCACTTATTGGAGAAGCTACAGCTATCATTGCTGTACATGAAATCAAGAATAACGGAATGAGTTTTAATTTTTTATTTTTAATTAAAAAAATTTCCACTGAAATAAAAAAGAAAACTGTAATCCGAATAAACGCCCCTGATAACCATTGATAAATAGATAGGAAATCAAGATGTTCAACATAACGGCCGAGTGAAACAAGCCCCCATTCTTCAAATGCAGTAAAGCGCTGAATTCCAGCTTCTTTTGGACCAAATTCAATTATTCCTCCAATAAGAGGTCCTATTGTAAGGATCGTGAGAATAATAATATTCCAGAAAATATTTCGATACCGAATTTTATTTGAAAATCTATGTTGTAAAAAAAGAAGAATTAACAATTCCCCCATCCCTGCTCCCGGGTAGACCGTTCCCTTAATAACTGGAAAATATCCATTTTCCAATATCGGCAGCAGCAATGAATAATCCTTTACCTGTAAGTTCGTAATAGCAACAAAAAAACCGAAAACAACTACAAAAAAAAGAAGAAAAAAAGTAGTAATAGCAATTGTTCTTAAAGAAGTTAGAGCGGCTAATATACAAAGAATGATCATCATTATAATCGGTATAATGATTGGTGTATGCTGTAAAAATGTAATACTGGTCCATGTAATTGTTTCTTTTAATGTAACAGTAACGAGAATAACACAGTATATATAAATAAATAAGCAAAGAATAAAAGCAATTGGTTTTCCAGCCTGCTTTTTTAACCAACTGTATAAATGCTCCTGATTCATCCCTTTTTGAATATATAAAATTAATATTCCCCAGACCAACGTGATAGAAGCTGTGATTAAAACAGACATCCACCCATCTCTTCCAGCTGTTTGGATAAGCGGTCTAATGACAATAACATGATTTTGCAAACCAATAACCATCATAATAATTAACGACATTTGAAAAACCGTTATTGTATCTTTTTCCTGCATCTTTTTCTCATCACCTTCTTTTTGAAAACTAAAAATTAGTCCATTCTTTATCATCTCCTGAAATTTTTTCTTCTATCCTCATTTCTTCTCATATAAAAAACGACCATATCGCTATGGTCGTTTGAAAGTCTCTATTCAAGTTCAAGCTGAACATTTTTTTGCGGTGAAAATGTGGAAACAGCATGTTTGAAAATAAGCTGCTGCTTGCCTTCTGATTCTAAAAGGATTGTGAAATTATCGAATCCCTTAATTTGTCCCCTAATTTGAAAACCATTTATTAAAAATACTGTAACAAATGCGCCATCTTTTCGTAATTGATTTAAAAATTGGTCCTGAATATTGATCGATTGTTTCATCTTTTGTCCTCCTCTATTATCTATACTCTATGTATTCGATTTTAACTTTAGCTTTCCTGCCACGTAATGTAAAATTTCATTCAGCTTTTCTTCATACTGTAATGGAGGGGTCATGTCAAACCAAGTAACATCCATTTTATTTCGGAACCATGTAAGCTGCCTTTTCGCATATCTTCTTGAGTTTTGCTTTAAGTTATGAACCGCTTCTTCCAATGTAACACGTCCATCAAAATAGTCGTAAAACTCTTTATAGCCAATTGCCTGAATGGACTGGCAGTCTTTAATTCCATCATCATAAAGCTGGTTCACTTCATGGACAATTCCTTGCTCCATCATAATATCAACACGTTTATTGATCCGTTCATACAGTACATCCCTATCCATCGTTAAACCGATAATCGAAGCATTATATAACTGTTCCTGCTCTTGCTTTTCTATGTATTCTGTCATTGTAAGACCTGTGCAATGATAAATCTCAAGTGCCCGAATGACTCTTCTGCTATTGTTTTTATGAATTCTTTCTGCTGCAGCCGGATCAACTTCCTGAAGCTTTGCATGTAATAAATCAACACCGTTTTGCTCTAAAAACTGATCCATTTCAAGTCTGTATTCAAGATCTTGCGGGATATCAGCAAACTGATAATCATATACAACAGACTGAATATAAAGGCCTGTACCGCCTACAATCATCGGAATCTTATTACGGGCATGAATTTCATCAATTAACGGTCTTACTATTTCCTGAAACTCTGCCACTGAAAAGCTTTCGTCCGGATCTTTAATATCTATTAAATGATGTGGAATTCCTTCCATCTCTTCTGTCGTAATCTTCGCTGTCCCAATATCCATCCTGCGATATATTTGCATGGAATCACCGCTTATAATTTCCGCATTGAGCTTATGTGCAAGATCAATGCTAAGCTTCGTTTTACCGACAGCGGTTGGACCGATTAAAACAACAAGCTCTTTCTTCATCAAATTTCGATCACTCTTTCACAAAGTTAGATTATTATTAAATCATCTTAACATGTGGTATATATAAATACCAGTCTAGTATGGACGGTAAGCGGAAATTATAAACACTATTGGCAAAAATAAAATAATATATAGAAGAACAAGGATAGACACATAATAAGACAGTAAATATTTTAAGGGGGACTATGCGATGAATAAAGAGGGTAAATACTCGTCTTCTGCACCAAAAGAAGCTCAGATAACAGTTGATAATGATCAAAATTATCCGAATAAAAAAGTTATTTCCGGCAACTCTGTTAACCAACATAAAGAATTAGAAGCGGCAAATATGGAATTAGCTGAAAAAGAAATTGGGCAGCAGTTCCATAACGGATAAAATAAAGTGAAACTTCTATCAG